>NZ_CAJAXH010000105.1 GCF_903946935.1 uncultured Thiodictyon sp. | reverse complement strand
GGGGGCACCCGCAGGCACCGCCCCGGGGCTCGTCGTGAATAACGTACCGTGGTACATATAGCATAATTACATACTACCCAGGCCCAGAAGCCGCGCCTTCGCGGCCCGCCCCGATACCCGTGATAATCCCCCCTTATCCCGCCCAGGCGGCAAAAACCGCCCAGACCGGCCCGGTTCCGGTACAAGAAGCCCACACCGAAGCGACACCCGCAGGCCGCCTACCCCCATGCCCGAGCTTGAGCACTACCTCGCCGCCGCCACCCGCGACAACACCCGTCGCAGTTACGCCTCGGCCGTCCGCCATTACGAAGAGACTTGGGGTGGGTTCCTGCCGGCCACCGCCGATGCGGTCGCCCGCTATCTGGCCGCGTATGCCCCGTCCCTGTCGCTGAACACGCTGAAGCTGCGCCTGGCGGCGCTCGCGCAATGGCACCGCGACCAGGGGTTTCCCGATCCCACCAAGGCGCCCCTGGTCCGCCAGGTCCTCAAAGGGATCGGCACGCTCCACCCCGCCCGTGAGCGCCGCGCCCTGCCCTTGCCGATCGCGGAACTGGCGCAGATCGACGCCACCCTGGTCGCGGCGATCACCCGCGCGACCACCGACGCCGACCACGTCGGCCGCCTGCGGGCGACCCGCGATCGGGCGCTGATCTTGATCGGGTTCTGGCGGGCCTTTCGCAGCGATGAACTGAGCCGGTTACGCGTGGAGGACATCGAGGTCACGCCTGGGGAGGGCATGACGCTCTATCTGCATCGCACCAAAACCGAACACGACGGACTTGGGACGGAATTCAAGGCCCCGGCTCTCTCCCGGCTGTGCCCGGTCGGTGCCTACCGCGACTGGATCGACCTGGCCGCGCTGACCGCGGGGCCGGTGTTTCGCCGCATCGGCCCCGGCGGGCACCTAGGCGCCGCCGCCCTTCATCCTAACAGCCTGGTGCCGCTGCTGCGCCGGCGCCTGCGGGCGGCGGGGATCGCCACCCCCGACCGTTACAGTGGCCATTCCCTGCGCCGCGGCTTCGCCACCTGGGCCAACGGCCATGACTGGGATGTGAAGGATCTGATGGAATACGTGGGCTGGAAGGACGCCGGGTCGGCCATGCGCTACATCGAACGCGCCGATGGCTACGGGCGCTACCGCATCGAGCAGGCCTTGGCGCAGGACGCGCCAGCCCCCGCGGCACGTGCGGCAGCGGACTGAGCGAAGTTCGCCCGCGACGGGGAAGCACCGCCCTCCCCCACCTGGTTACGCCCCCCCTGAGTCAGCGCCTGATGGACCGACTGGATACTGCGCGCGAGAGCCCGGCGGCGTCAGTGCGTCCCCCCCACTCCCAGTGCCCAGAGCCCCAGGTTCAGGGTCAGGAAAGACAGTAGCGTCGTCGCCAGGAGTGCCGAGGCGCACGCCTCGCCCTGTCCATAGCGCTGGGCCAGCAAGGGAAAGAGTGAGACGGTTCTATTTGAGCTCGAGGCGGGGCGCGTCATCCGGACCTACAGTCTGGTGGAGATGGTCGCGGAAAAGTTTCGGGCGCTCCTGCAACAGGAGGTCCGCAACCGTGTTCGGCGCCAGGACATCGACGACCTTCACTACCTGCTGAGCGAGCACCCGTTGCGCAACGATCTGCCGACCCAGGTGAGGATTCTGGAACGCCTGGTCGCCAAGGCGCAGGCACGCGACCTCGTGGTCAGTCCTGACGCCATGGGCAACCCGGAGATCATGCGCCGCTCGCGAGCCGAGTACAAAAACCTGGCCAGCGAAATCGAGGGCGACCTGCCGGATTTTGACCTTGTGTATGGCGTCGTCGAAGCCTTTTTCCGGTCCTTGCCCTGGGGATGGGTGGAGATGCCAGAAAAATGTTAGGGACTAGGGGGTGTTCGAGGGGAGCGTACGAGTAACTGCGGATTACGTCGAGGCCCCGCACCAGGCGAGGCCTCGACCGTCTTGAGCTTTCGTTTGCATGTGATCAGCGGTCAGCCGCCGGTGCCGCTCAGGGCATAGGGCACCAGGGGGGCCAACATGATGCCGATGGCCATCCACATGGCGTGGTTGCTGCGGGTACTGAGGTCTTGGTCGCTCATGCTATTCACCTTAAATTCGCGTGTGATCGAGGGTCAGCCGCCAGTGCCGCTCAGGGCGTAGGGGACCAGGGGGGCCAACATGATCCCAATGGCCATCCACAGGGCATGATTGCTGCGGGTACTGAGGTCTTGGTCACTCATGATCTTCACCTTGGTTGAGCTATCTCGTTTACCGTTATCGTTCAGCACACTGCGACGCCTGTTGTACCGGGGGGAGCGATCCAACGACCCTTTGCTGTGCCGACGGTTG
>NZ_CAJAXH010000104.1 GCF_903946935.1 uncultured Thiodictyon sp. | reverse complement strand
GGGTCCGCTTCTTCTTGCCGGCAAAATCGGGGTGGGCGCAGGATGGATGCGTCATCGTTCAGTGTATCGGCGGTGGCAGGTTGTCCGGAATTTTATCACTCAGGCCCCGTTGATGCACCGGAATAAATCAGCGCATCCCTAAAGAGACAGTGGTCCGCAAATGAACGCAAATAAACGCAAATGAGACAGGCGCAAATCAAGCCCCGGATCGCTATTCGCTTTTCTTGTTTCTCTTGGGGTGCGATTCCGCTTTTGAGGATTATTCGCGTTCATTTGCGTTCATTTGCGGACAACTCTTTTCCTTCCAACCTGCATTCCTTGCCGATCCATGCCAACCATTCCCCCCGAACGCCCGCTCGCCGTCCTGGCCATCACCCGCGCCGGTATTGCACTGGCCGGCGCGGTGGTCAAGGCACTGCCCGGGGCGCGTCTCTATGCCCCGCAGGCGATGGGTGATCTGGCCGAAGCCGCGGCCCCCGGCGCCTGCACCTGTTACAGCGGCCCGCTGCGCGAACTGATCCCGCGTCTGTTCGCTGACTGCGGCGGGATCGTCGCTATTTTTTCGGTGGGCGCGCTGGTGCGCTTGATCGCCCCGCACCTGCGCGACAAGCACCAGGACCCCGCGGTGGTGGTGCTGGATGAGGCCGGTCGCTTCGCGATCCCGGTCCTCTCCGGCCATCTGGGCGGGGCCAATGCACTGGCGGGACGCCTGGCCGCGGCCCTGGGGGCGACGCCGGTGCTCACCACCGCCTCGGACGTGCGCCAGACCCTCGCGGTGGATCTCCTCGGGCGCGAACTGGGCTGGACCCTCGAGGCGAGTGCCAACGACCTGCTGCGGGCGAGTTCCGCGGTGGTCAATGACGAGCCGGTCGCCTTGGTGCAGGAGGCCGGGAGCCGCGACTGGTGGCCGGGGCATGCCAATGGGCGGGCCGGTCCATTGCCGGCCAACCTGCATTGCTTCAGCAGTCTGGATGCGCTGGACCTGGGTCACTATCGCGCCCTGCTGTGGATCGGCGACCGTCCCCTGCCGCCGCTGCCGGAGGGATTCAGCGGCGCGCTGGTGATCTACCGGGTCCCGGAGGCGAGTCAATGAACCATCGCCTGGCCCTGGGCCTGGGTTGCGACCGCGGCACTCCTGCCGCCACCCTGGAGCGTGCCGTGAGCGAGGCACTCGCCATCCTGGGCGCCGACCCGGCCCAGGTGGCCGCGGTGGCCAGCATCGATTTGAAGGCGGACGAGGTAGGGCTGGCCGCCGTGGCCGCGTATCATGGCTGGCAACCCGTCTTTTATCGCGCGGCCGAACTGGCGTGCGTGCAGGTCCCCAACCCGTCGGAGACGGTGCGCCGTCACACCGGCACCCCCTCGGTGAGCGAGGCCGCGGCCCTGTTGGCGGCGGGTCGCTCGGGCGGGCCCTTACTGGTCGAAAAACATAAGGTACGAGACACCGACGGCAAACACGCCACGGTGTCCATTGCGAGGATGATTGATGACTGAGAGTCCCACCCGCGGCACGCTCTTCCTGGTCGGCATCGGTCCCGGCGGCGAGGCCCACATGACCGCCCGTGC
>NZ_CAJAXH010000103.1 GCF_903946935.1 uncultured Thiodictyon sp. | reverse complement strand
GGGAGCGGCAGGGTGCCCCATACCCACTCAGTGTGCCCGGCGAGGGTGGCGAGCGGGGCGCCGCTGTGGCCATCCCACAGGCGCAGGGTGCCGTCCCCAGACCACGAGAGGATGCGCCCGTCGGCGAGCGGCAGGGCGCCCCATACCCACTCAGTATGCCCGGCGAGGGTGGCGAGCGGGGCGCCGCTGTGGCCATCCCACAGGCGCAGGGTGCCGTCCCAAGACCACGAGAGGATGCGCCTGTCGGGGAGCGGCAGGGCGCCCCTAACCCTGTCGGTATGCCCTTCGAGGGTGGCGAGCGGGGCGCCACTGTGCCCATCCCACAGGCGCAGGGTTCCGTCATCAGACCACGACAGGATGCGCCCGTCGGGGAGCAGCAGGGCGCCATCAACCCGGTTGGTATGCCCGGCGAGGGTGGCGAGCGGGGCGCCGCTGTGCCCATCCCACAGGCGCAGGGTTCCGTCATCAGACCACGACAGGATGCGCCCGTCGGGGAGCGGAAGGGCGCCCCAAACCTCGTTGGTATGCCCGGTGAGGGTGGCGAGGGGGGCGCCGCTGTGCCCATCCCACAGGCGCAGGGTGTCGTCCGGAGACCACGACAGGATGCGCCCGTCGGGGAGCGGAAGGGCGCCAAAGACTCCGCCGGTATGCCCGGCGAGGATCGCGAGCGGGGCGTCGCTCTGGCCATCCCACAGGCGTAGGGTGCGGTCATCAGACCACGAGAGGATGCGCCCGTCGGGGAGCGGCAGGGCGCCCCTAACCGCGCCGGTATGCCCGGCGAGGGTGGCGAGCGGGGCGCCGCCCTGACCATCCCACAGGCGCAGGGTACGGTCCTCGGACCACGAGAGGATGCGCCCGTCGGGGAGCGGCAGGGCGCCCAAAACCCCGTCGGTATGCCCGTCGAGGGTGGCGAGCGGGGCGCCGCTGTGGCCATCCCACAGGCGCAGGGTGCCATCCCCGGACCACGAGAGGATGCTCCCGTCGGGGATCGGCAGGGCGCCCCATACCCACTCAGTATGCCCTTCGAGGGTGGCGAGCGGGGCGCCGCTGTGCCCATCCCACAGGCGCAGGGCGCCGTCCGCAGACCACGACAGGATGCGCCCGTCGGGGAGCGGTAGGGCGCCCTTAACCTGGGCGGTATGCCCCTCCAAGACGTGCAAACAGGGATCCGGCACCGCCCGCCCCACCCGCTGCGGATTGCGCAGCCACGTCCAATCACACTTCCCCGCGGTCAGCCAGGCGTCCGCCGCCGCCGTGACCGGGCTGTCGTCGGCATGTTCGACCGCCAGTTGCAACAAGCTCTTATGGGCTGGCCAACGCTCATCCCCCCGCCTTAGAATGTGCTCCCGCTCGCGAAAGAATGCCTCCCAGAGCCGGGTAGCGTGGTCAGGAATAGGGCTCAGGCACAGCGTCGCGCGCCAGTCTTCGCCCAGTCCCTCGACGCCATCCGGATCGGGCAGCGTGCGCAGCCGGGTCATCAGATAGTCGAAGCAGGTCAGCAGCTTCAAGGCGGCATCCGGGCGCCCGACCTCCAACAGATGCCCGATCCCGCGCCGGAACAGATAGGGCGCCAGCGGTCCCACGCGGACGGTCTCGGTCTGATCGGCTAGGTCGCTCCGGGCGCCAGAGACCGAGCCATGGCAATGGGGGCTCTCGGTCATGTGTTGGGTGAGCGAGTAGTGGTAGATGACATAGCCCTCGTCGCCTTCCGGGGTGCGGGCAGCGCGCAGCATGGTTTGGATTGCGCCGAGCGCTTTGCGGATCAGGGCGACACCGCGCTCGCCCGCGGGCACCAGTTTCCCGCGCCGGTAGAGCAGGTCCGCCAGTGCCGGGGCGGACAGCGGCTCGCGGGCCACGGCCAGGGTGGCGGCGAGTGGGGTCAGGACTTGGTGAAGGTCGCCGATGCCCAAGCGACCAAGCAGTTCCTCGTGGTAGGCATCGAGGCTCGGCGGCAGCGACTCGCCGGCGTCGAGGATTCGGTATTTGTTGTCGAAGATGTCGTCGATGACGTATTTGACATAGAGCGGCAGCCCCTCGGACAGGCGCGCGACCTTGTCGATAAAGGGGTTGGCGACGCGCTCGCCCTCCTCTGTGTCCTGGCGGAGCAGTTTCTTGCGCAACGGGCCGATGCGCTCCATGAGCATGGCGCGGATGTCGTCGGCGCCCATGGGCGGCAGACCCTCGGGGAAGACGCGCCGCGCACCGGCGGCGGCGAAGGCCTCGGGCAGGCCCTGCTCGGGTCGGTCGGCGCAGAGCCAGGTCAGGTTGGGGCCTTGGATGCCCAGTGGGAGGTTATGGACGAAGCGGCGGTCGCGCTCGGCGATCTCGTCCAGTCCGTCGAGGAGGAACAGCACCCGCCTGGCACCCGCGGGCTGGCCCGGGGTCGGGGTCCGCTCGGCGAAGCGCGCGAGCAGGGTCTTGAGGCGCTCCAGCGGCTTGGGGGGCTGGCCGTCGCCGTCCGGCTGCGGGCGGTCGGCCGACGGCAGCGCGGCCTCGATGCGCTCGCAGGCGAAGCGCAGGAAGGGCTCGCGGGCGCAGCGCAGGGCATCGTTGGCGCGGAACTGGTAGCCGAGGACCAGGGTGTCCGCGGGCGGGTCGGCGATCAGCTCGGCGGCCAGGGCGGCGACCAGGTAGGACTTGCCCATGCCGGCGGGGCCGTCGAGCCAGAGGACGCCGTTCGGGGTCGCGGTAACGGCGCTTCGCAGGGTGTCGAGTTCCCGCTCGCGCCCGATCAGGCGCTCGGCGAGGGTGCGAAAGCTGTCCTCGAAGCCCTGGACGCTGAACCCCTGGCGGTCCTTGGGCCTTGGCGGCTCGGGCGCCCGGAACAGGGCGAGGAAGCGCTCGGTGGCGGTCTGGTCCGACTCGCTTTGGACGATGTCGGTCTTGCCGAGCGGCCGGTAGTGCAGGTTGACCTGGCCGCGGCGGACATAGACCTGGGGCAGGGGCGGGTCGGCGGGGTCGGTGCCGTGCTCGGGGTGGCGCGGGATGCCGAACAGGGTCAGTGGCCAGAGCGGGATGACCCGCTCGCCGCGCAGCGCGACCACCGCATCCTGGGCCGCGAAGGCGGGGTCGATGGGGGCGGATGGCGGCGGGGTCAGGGGCGCGGGCGCGGTGTCGGGTCCGCGCAAGTCGCCATAGCCCGTGGCGGTGCGCACCGTCAGGTGCAGGTCGGCGAGCCAGGCGAGTGCCGGCCACAGGGCCTCGAAGGGTGCTTGCCAGTGCTGGAGCAGCCGGGCGGCCTGGCGGTGGGTGACGCCGCCGTGGGCAAGCTGGATGCGCAGGGCCAGGAAGGACCGCTCGACGGTGCGCGGGCCGGCGGGACCATCCAGCACGGGGGCGAGGGTCTGCGCGACGGCCGACGGGAACTCCGGCAGTGCGGTGTTCGCGGACTCCGGGTCGGCGACTTGGCCAGCGATGTGTTGGGCCACCTGCTGGGCCATGCGCCACCAGTTGCCCAGCGTCGGCAGTTCGATGACTTGGTAGAGGTCGCGGCGCAGGTCGTCGGGGAGCTCGCCCCGCAACCGGCACAACTCGCTTATACCTAAGAACACCAGCAGGCGCAGCAGGTCTTCGACGGCATCGCAGGCGTCCCAGAGCTTGAGCTTGGGGTCGGTCTCCTTGAGGTATTCCGCAAGCGGCAGGGCGAGCGGGGTGGGAAGCCGGGGGATGAGGTCGGCGAGGGGGCCCGGCGGGATGGCGTCGGACAGCGCGGCTATGGCCGCGCGCAGGCGCTTGCGGTGGCCCATGGATGCCACGCCCAGGTGTTCCAACTCGGCGTCGTTGAGGCCGCGTAGGGTGGCCTCGTCGATGTGGTTATCCCGATACGCCTCGGCGTATTGGCCGAGTGCGAGCCGTTCCAGCCAGTCTGTCACCTGTTGCAGCGTCATGGTCGGCAATCCGGTTCAAGGGAAGTGGCGGCCGGAATTATAGCGACGATGGCCCCGTCGGGTGGGCAAGCGTGGTATCGACGTATTCCGGGCCTGCCGTCTCTACCCGAGTCACCCGCTGTTGCTCTACGTCATCAGGGCCTACGCCGCCGCCCGCACCTCGACGGCCAAGCGCCGTCCCACCGCGAGCAAGGCCCGCTCCAGCGCGGCGGCCTTGCTCCCGTGGCGGGGGTCGAGCAGGCGTCGTGCCTCCTTCTCATGGACCCCCAGGCGCCGTGCCAGTTCGCTGGTGCCGATGCCCGTTTCCCGAACCGCCAGGTACAGCGCCGCTTTGAGTGCGGTGGCGATGGGCACGGCCACCGTCGACTCGTCGGCCCGTTGAGGCGATGGCAACGGAATCTCCGCACGGTCATCAATGCGCGCGGCCACGGCCTCTTCCAGGCAATCGGCCGCCTCCGCCAGTGCGCCCTCGCGCGTCTCCCCCTGGGTAATGGCCTCCGGCCAGTCGCGAAAGGTCACCACGAACCCGCCGTCGGTGTCCGGCGTCAAGGTCACTGGGTAAATGAAGTTCATCGGCGCGTCTCTCTAAAAATCGGTCAGGGCCAGGCCAAGCTGCTTGAGCATCGCATGGAGGGGTCCGGTCTTCAGCTCGTCCTTTGGATTGCGAACGATGGTGAGGGTCGTCCCCAGGTACAGGGTGACGTGGCTGCCCTTGCCGCGCTTATGGTCCACACGGCAGGCCAAGCCGTGCGCCTTGGCGTAACGTTGCACTCGATGGATGAACTCGGAACCGGTCATGCGTTGCAGTATCGGACAATAGTGTCCGGACGCCAAGCCCTGATCGACACGGCCTTCGCGTCACTTGACGCCCCCGGCTAAGGTCTGGATACTGTCGGGCTTTATCCGCAGAACACCAACAGGCGATCCGGTCTCCATGGGCGGGCAACAGAGTACGCAGTTCCCCGATGGCGTCCCGATTGGCGGCGCGTGCGATACCGTGTCCGGCCCGGCGGCTGCGCCCGATTGTCTGGTGCGGATTCGCGGTTTGAGCTTTTCCCGCGGCGCCCAGGTGATTTTCGACCGGGTCGACCTGGATATTGCGCGCGGCGCGGTGACGGCCGTGATGGGTCCGAGCGGGACCGGTAAGACCACCCTGCTCAAGCTGATCAGCGGTCAGTTGCGCCCGGACGCCGGGTCGATCGAGGTGGACGGGGAGCCGGTTGAGACCCTTGGCCGGTCCGCACTGTATAAGTTGCGCCGCCGCATGGGGATGTTGTTCCAGAGCGGGGCCCTGCTGACCGATCTCAGCGTCTTTGACAACGTGGCCTATCCGCTGCGCGAGCACACCAAGCTGAACCCGGCCATGGTGCGCAAGCTGGTGTTGCTGAAGTTGGAGGCGGTCGGGCTGCGCGGTGCCCGGGACCTGATGCCGAGCGCGCTCTCGGGCGGGATGGCGCGGCGCGTGGCCCTGGCCCGCGCGATCGCCCTGGACCCGATGATGATCCTCTATGACGAGCCCTTCACCGGCCAGGACCCCATCTCCATGGGGGTGCTGGTGACCCTGATCCGTCAGCTCAACGACGCCAGCGGGCTGACCAGCATCGTCGTCTCCCACGATGTGCGTGAGACCGCGAGCATCGCGGATTATATGTATATCATCTCCAACGGCAAGGTGATGGCCCAGGGTACGCCGGCGCAGATCGCCGCGGAGCGCTCGGAGTGGGTGCGCCAATTTATGGATGGTCTGCCGGACGGCCCGGTCCATTTCCAGTATCCGGCGCCCAGTCTGGCGGCCGACTTGTTGGTCCGGGGGGTCGGTTAGATGGCGAACAAGGCTCGCGCCCTGGTGGATGGGCTCTTAGACCCGCTGGCGCGGCTCGGGCACGGCGGGCTCAAGGCCCTGGCCGGGCTGGGGCGGGCGCACCTGCTCCTGCTCGGTATCCTGGCCGGTAGTTGGGACATGCTGCGGCGGCCGCGCCTGCTGCTCGCCCAGGTCTTCAATGTCGGGGTCCTGTCCGTCTTGATCGTGGGGGTGTCCGGCTTTTTTGTTGGGATGGTGCTGGGCTTGCAGGGGTACTACGTGCTATCCCAGTTTGGCGCCAAGGAGAGCCTGGGGGTGATGGTCGCCGCCTCGCTGGTGCGCGAACTGGGGCCGGTGGTCACGGCGCTGCTGGTGGCCGGGCGCGCGGGCTCGGCACTGACCGCCGAGATCGGGTTGATGAAGGCGACCGAACAACTCTCGGGGCTGGAGATGATGGCGGTGGACCCGGTGCGCCGTATCCTCACCCCGCGCTTCTTCGGCGGGTTGATTTCGATGCCGCTCCTGGCCGCCCTGTTCAGTGCGGTGGGGGTGCTCGGCGGTTATTTTGTTGGGGTCGGGCTGCTCGGGGTCGATGACGGGGCCTTCTTCGGCCAGATGCAGGCCAAGATCGACTTTCGCGAGGACGTGGTCAACGGTGTGATCAAGAGCCTGGTGTTCGGCGTGGTGGCGACTTGGATTGCGCTTTTCCAGGGGCATGACGCCACGGCGACCTCCGAGGGCGTGAGCCGGGCGACCACCCGGGCGGTGGTCCATTCGGCCCTGGCGGTGCTGGCGATTGACTTCGTCCTGACGGCCCTGATGTTCGGCAAATGAGGCGTGGGTAACTGACGACATGGCGAAGCAGCACAGCATTGAGGTCTTGGTGGGCGCCTTCATGGCGGCGGGGTTCGTCGCCTTGTTCTTTCTGGCGATGAAGGTAAGCAACCTGAGCGCCAACGTTGCCGACGATGGCTATCGCCTGACCGCGCGCTTCACCAACGCCGGGAGCATCAAGGCGCGCGCCCCGGTCAGCATGGCGGGGGTGCGGGTCGGGCGGGTCGAGGACGTGCGTCTCGATAAGAAGACCTATCAGGCGGTGGTCACCATGCGGATCGACCCGACGGTGGACGACATTCCAGAGGATACCTTTGCGAATATCTTCACCGCCGGTCTGCTCGGTGAGCAGTACATCGGCCTGCAACCCGGTGGGAGTCAGGACTATCTGCGCGACGGCGATGAGATCACTCAGACCCAGTCGGCCCTGATACTCGAACAGATGATCGGTCAATTTCTATTCAAGAAGGCGGAGGAAGGCGGCAAATGATCCAGCGACGTCATGTGCTATTGCTTGCGGCCCTGTGGCCATTGTTCTGGGGTGCCAGCGTCGGCGCGTCGGCCGACGATGCGACCGCGCTCGTGAAGCGCACCGCGGAGCGGATGCTGACCACGTTGGAGGCACGTCGCGCCGAGGTGAACCGGAACCCGTCGCTCATCTTCGGCATGATCGACGACATCCTGGCCCCCCACTTCGATTTTGAGAAGATCACCCAGGGCGCGCTTGGCGCCCATTGGCGCGAGGCCACCCCGGCCCAGCAAAAGGCCCTGACCAACGGGTTCAAGCAGGTGTTGGTGCGCACCTATGCGCGCTCCCTGCTCAACTATTCCGGGCAGGAGGTCCGCTACCTCCCGGCGAAGCCGGGGAGTCGGAACAACACCGTGACGGTGTCCACCGAGGTGCGGGCGCCCGGGGCCTCGCCGATCCCGATCGACTACCGCATGTATGACAACGGTTCCGGCTGGAAGGTCTATGACGTGATCGTCAATAACGCGAGCCTGGTCAGCAATTACCGCAGCAGCTTCTCCACCGAGATTCAGCAGCGGGGCATCGATGGCCTGATCGCCAAGCTTGGCGAGATGAACCGCAAGGGGAACGACTCGACGAGCGGCAAAGGTCAGGGTTGACGGTGCGTGGTCCCGACAATGGCGGTGGGGCGCGCCTGATCGCGTCCGGGGACGGCCGCGCGCGGGTAGAGGGGGCGCTGGACTTCGATACAGTGCCCTCTCTGCTGAAGGCCGGCGACCTCCTGCTGCGCGGTCCCGGTGCATTCCAGATCGACTTGGGCGGGGTGGCCGCGGCCAATAGCGCCGGCCTGGCCCTGGTGCTGGAGTGGCTGGATATTGCGCACTCCCGGCAGTTGTCCCTGCACTTTCTGAATCTGCCTGACTCATTACGGCGTATCGCCGCCTTCTCCAATCTTGAGGCACTGTTGCCTTGCGACGCTGGCGGTGAGTCAGCAAGTACGTGAATAGGTTAGTCCGCCGCTGGTACGCCGGCGTTGCGATGCTCTTGAACTCAGGCTCCCCCACTATTCCCGTATTTTCTTCCCGAGGTTCGACCCCTTAATGGATAAACTATTGATCACCGGTGGCGGCCAGTTGCACGGCGAGGTGCGTGCCTCCGGCGCCAAGAATGCCGCCCTGCCCATTCTCGCGGCTACCCTGTTGGCCGAGGGGCCGGTGACTCTGACCAACGTGCCGCGTCTGCGCGATATTCGCACGACGCTGGACCTGTTGGGCCGCCTGGGCGCCCACCTGACGCAGGACGCGGACGGGGTGGTGCGGGGGCAACCGCGTACCCTCACTCGCTTTGACGCGCCCTATGAGTTGGTGAAGACCATGCGCGCCTCGATCCTGGTGCTCGGCCCCTTGGTGACTCGCTATGGCCAGGCGGATGTGTCATTGCCCGGGGGTTGTGCGATCGGCGCGCGGCCGGTGAATCTGCATATCGACGGGCTGCGGGCCATGGGTGCGGAGATCACGGTGGAGGGCGGTTATATCCGCGCCCGCGCCGATCGGCTCCACGGCGCCCGGTTGATATTCGAGACGGTGACCGTGACCGGGACCGAGAACCTCCTGATGGCGGCGGTCCTGGCCCGCGGAGAGACACTGATTGAGAACGCCGCCCATGAGCCCGAGGTGGCGGACCTGGCGGACTTCCTGATCGCCATGGGTGCGCAGATTGAGGGTGCCGGTACCGACCGCATTCATATTCAAGGCGTCGACCGCCTGGATGGGGCCACATTCGCGGTCATGCCGGATCGTATCGAGACCGGGACCTTTCTGGTCGCCGCCGCCATGACCGGTGGGCGGGTGCGGGTCGTCAATACCCGCCCGGACTGCCTGGAGGCGGTACTCCAGAAGCTCAGGGAGTGCGGTGCATTGATTGAAACCGGGCCCGATTGGATCGAGCTCGACATGCAGGGCCGACGGCCGCGGGCGGTGGATATCAACACGGCCCCGCACCCGGCCTTTCCAACCGATATGCAGGCCCAGTTCTGTGCCTTGAACAGCATTGCCGACGGGGTCGGGGTGGTGGCCGAGACAGTATTTGAGAATCGCTTCATGCACGTACCTGAGCTCCAGCGGATGGGCGCGGACATTCGCATCGATGGCCATCTGGCCATCTGTCGCGGGGTGGATCACCTGACCGCCGCCCCGGTGATGGCGACCGATCTGCGCGCCTCCGCCGGCCTGGTGCTGGCGGGGCTGGTGGCGCAGGGGGAGACCCTGGTCGACCGCATCTATCACCTGGACCGCGGGTATGACAACATCGAGGCCAAGCTTGCCGGTCTCGGTGCAGTCATCCGCCGTAGCGCTAGCGGTGCCACCGCATGATGGGCACGCTGACTGCCGCGTCAGGCCCGTCATTGGACTTGGACGCGTCCCTGACCATCGCCTTGTCGAAGGGCCGCATCTTCGATGCCACCCTGCCGCTGCTGGCGCAGGCCGGCATCCGGCCCCTGGATGACCCCGAGACCAGCCGCAAGCTGATCCTTCAGACCAGCAACCCGCTGGTCAAACTTGTCATTATCCGCGCCAGCGACGTGCCCACCTATTGCCAATACGGGGCGGCCGACCTGGGTGTGGCGGGGAAGGACGTGTTGCTGGAGCACGGGGGAGAGGGGCTGTATGAGCCGCTGGATCTGCGTATCGGCTGCTGTCGGCTGATGGTGGCCGGTCCGCCGCAGCCGCCGTCTCCGCCCTCGGGGCGGCTGCGCATTGCCACCAAGTATGTGAAGAGCGCCGAGCGTTACTATGCCGCCAAGGGCCAGCAGGTGGAGATCATCAAGCTCTATGGCTCCATGGAACTGGCACCCCTGGTGGGCCTGGCGGACCTGATCGTCGACCTGGTGGAGAGCGGCAACACGCTCAAGGCCAACGGTCTGGTTCCCTTGGAGCACATCGCCGACATCAGCTCCCGCCTGGTGGTCAACAAGGCCGCCTGGAAGATGAAGCACGCCGCGGTGAGCGCGCTGCTCGGCGTGTTACGGCAGGCGGTGGCGGATATTCATTGAGGATTTTTTGATTTTTGATTGATGATTGTCTATCTCTCAATTCTTCAATCTTCACTCCTCAATCTTCGATCCTCAATCTTCAATCTGAAATGCCCATGTCCCAGATCAGACGCCTTTCCACCGCCGCCGCCGATTTCGGCGAGCAACTCGATGCACTGTTGGCGTGGGACTCCGCCGCCGATGCCCAGGTGCAGCAGACCGTTCACGCCATCATCGCGGACATCCGCGCCCGGGGCGACGCCGCCCTGGTCGAATATACGGCGCGCTTCGATCGCTGGACCCCCGCGGGCGCCGCCGACCTGGAAGTCCCGCGTGCGCGCCTGCAACAGGCGTGGTCGGCCATCCCTGACGCGCAGCGCCAGGCCCTGGAGCAGGCCGCCGGGCGCATCCGCGCCTACGCGCAGCGTCAGGGCTTGAGCTCCTGGAGCTACACCGAGCCGGACGGCACCCTGCTGGGTCAGCAGGTCACGCCCCTGGACCGGGTCGGGCTCTATGTCCCCGGCGGCAAGGCGGCCTATCCATCCTCCGTGCTGATGAACGCCATCCCGGCCAAGGTCGCGGGGGTGGGCGAACTGATCATGGTGGTCCCCACCCCAGATGGCGAGTTGAACGACCTGGTGCTGGCCGCGGCCCATATCGCTGGGGTGGATCGGGTCTTCGCCATCGGCGGGGCCCAGGCGGTCGCGGCCCTGGCCTATGGGACCGCGTCGGTCCCGCCGGTGGAGAAGATCGTCGGCCCCGGCAACAGCTATGTGGCGAGCGCCAAGCGGGCGGTGTTCGGCCAGGTGGGGATCGACATGATCGCCGGTCCCTCCGAGATCCTGGTCCTGTGCGACGGGGCCACCGATCCGGACTGGATCGCCATGGACCTGTTCTCCCAGGCCGAGCACGACGAGGAGGCCCAGGCCATCCTGGTCTCCTGGGATGCGGCCTTTCTGGACCGGGTCGCGGCGAGCGTTGAGCGGCTGCTACCGACCATGGAGCGGCGCGAGATCATCACGGTGGCGCTGCGTGAGCGCGGCGCCCTGATCCAGGCGCTGGACCTTGACGACGCCATCGCCCTGGCCAACCGGATCGCCCCTGAGCACCTGGAGCTCTCCATCGAGGACCCGCCGGCCATCGTCGCGCGCATCCGCCACGCGGGTGCGATCTTCATGGGCCGCTATACCGCCGAGGCCCTGGGCGACTACTGCGCCGGTCCCAACCATGTGTTGCCGACCTCTCGCACGGCGCGTTTCTCCTCGCCACTGGGTGTATACGACTTCCAGAAACGCTCCAGCCTGATCATGGCCTCGCGCGCGGGCGCCGCCGAACTCGCCAAGGTCGCCTCAGTCGTGGCCCGCGGCGAGGGCCTCACCGCCCATGCCCGTTCGGCCGAGTACCGGGCCTGACGCCTACCTAGACACCCTCGTTCCCACGCTCCGCGTGGGAATGCATCCCTGGACGCTCTGCGTCCCGAAGCCGGAACGGGGGCCAACCAAGCACCGAGATACGCCATGGAAAACCTGATCGCCCAACTGGTCCGCCCCGAGATCCGCGCGCTGGGCGCCTATCACGTCCCGGACCCGGCCGGTCTGATCAAGCTGGATGCCATGGAGAACCCCTATACCTGGCCCTTGGAGCTCCAGTCCGAGTGGCTTGAGGTCCTGCGGGGGGCCTCCATCAACCGCTACCCCGACCCCCAAGGCCAGATCGTCCAGGATGCCTTGCGCGAGGCCATAGGCATCCCGGCAGGGCAGGGCATCCTGCTCGGCAACGGCTCGGACGAACTCATTCAATTGCTGGCATTGACGGTGGCCGCACCCGGGCGCAAGGTCCTGTCGGTCGAGCCCGGGTTCGTCATGTACCGCATGATTGCGCTCTTCGCCGGCCTGGACTATGTGGGCGTACCGCTCGCGGCTGCCGATTTCTCATTGGACCTGCCGGCGGTACTTGAGGCATTGGAGCGCGAGCGACCGGCGCTGACCTATATCGCCTATCCCAATAACCCGACCGGTAATCTATTCGACGAGGCCGACGTCTGCCGCATCATCGAGTCCGCCCCCGGGCTTGTGATCGTCGACGAGGCCTACGCGCCCTTCACCGATCACAGCTTCCTGCCGCGTCTCGGCGACTGGCCCAACCTGTTGGTCCTGCGTACCGTCTCCAAGATGGGCCTGGCGGGCCTGCGCCTGGGCTATCTGGCCGGGCCGCCCGCCTGGCTCCACGAGATCGACAAGACCCGTCTGCCCTACAACATCAACGTGTTGACTCAGGTCACCGCGGCCTTCGCGCTGCGTCATCGCGCGGTGCTGGACGCCCAGACCCAGGCCATCCGGGTCGAGCGCGGGCGCCTCTTCGCCGCGCTGGCGGCCATCCCCGGGGTCCATGCCTATCCGAGCGACGCCAATTTCATCCTGTTGCGCCTGCCCGCCGGTCGCGCCGATGCGGTCTTTGCCGGGATCAAGCAGCGGGGCGTGCTGGTCAAGAACCTGAACGCCGCCCACCCCCTGCTGCGCGATTGCCTGCGGGTCACGGTGGGGATGCCGCAGGAGAACGATGCCTTCCTGGCGGCGCTGGTGGCGGAGAACGCCTGAACTCTGGGCTGATACGAGAGCGAGACCTTGCCATGCGCCATGTCCCTGATCCTGCGGTAGTCGCCCGTATTGCGGAGACCCTGCGCGGTGCCCGTCGTTTGCTGTTCATCACCGGTGCCGGCATTTCTGCAGATTCGGGCCTGCCGACCTATCGCGGCATCGGCGGCTTGTATAATAGCCAGTTGACCGAAGAGCGGTTCTCGATTGAAGAGGCGCTGTCCGGGGCGATGTTGGAGGCCCATCCGTCCATCACCTGGAAATATCTCCATCAGATTGAGAAGACCTGTCGCGGGGCACAATTCAACGATGCCCATGCGATCATTGCGCAGTGGCAAGATGCCTTTGATGTTTGTGTGGGCCTTGATCATAAATCCGGCCAAGACCTAGCGTAGGGCTTGGTGAATCACCGCAGGAGAGCGGCAGGACCCGCGAAATTGTGTACCCTTGGAAGTGCAAACAAACCGAGGGTGAAGCACCATGTTCGAAGGTCCTGCC
>NZ_CAJAXH010000102.1 GCF_903946935.1 uncultured Thiodictyon sp. | reverse complement strand
GTTCGGCAGAGCAGTAATCGCTCCAAGCCCTGTCAGGGGCTTGTCGATGCGGCTCGTTATGCGACTCTATGACGCCCTACATGTCGTCATAACATCATGTAATTTATAAATATGCCGACCTACTGAGATCCCAAAGAGCCAACTCTACGCCGCCCAGCAGGCGGATAGCCGCATTCCCAAGGGCCACCCCCAGCGCGAGGACCTCGAACGTTTCCAGCAACTCTACGAGCAGGACTTCAACGCCACCATCCTCGGCCTGTTTGACAAGGTGCTGTTTCCGATCCAGCGCGCCGGCCGGCCACCCCAGCTCGCCGCCAAACCTCTGGACATGACCCGGGACTCCACCAAACCGTTTAACGGTGAGGAACAGATCGAAAAGACCCTGACGGCGAACCCGCTCAAGCTCTATCTAGATGTGGAACAGGAATTCGACGCCATCCGCGATAAGGCTCAGGACCTGCTTTGGCCGGAGAACCAGGACGATGCCCGCTGGTCTGATGTGGTCGACCGCTATGCCGAACAACCCGGTATGCCCTGGCTGCCACCCAAGGGCCTGGACAGCCTCTTGAGTCTCGCCTGCAACCGTGGGCTGTGGGAGGACCTCAAGAACGGCTACATCACCAAGAAGCCCAAGAAGAAGCGCACCTCCGCCCAGGTCACGGTCGAGTCTGGGCCAGACGATGAGGGGCGTGTACGCCTGCGCGTCGAGCCCCAGCATGCTGGGCCGGCCCCACGCATCCATTATCTGGAGGACGGTCCGGTTGCGGACAGCAGTCCGGTGCTCCAGGACCAGACACTGAGTACCAAGGCGCTGCGCGTCAGCTTCAAGGTGGCCGACCCTTCCGGTCAGTACGAGATCGGCGATCCCGTGACCTGGACCAACAAGTTGATCCTGCGCAATCGCCTGGCAGATGAGGGCGAGCAGCGCAGCCTCGAGCTGTTCGTGGCCCCCCGCGGCGCCATCCGCTACACCCTGGACGGCAGAGAGCCCCGCGACGGCGCCGAATACCAAGAGTCGATCCCGCTGGGCGACGGCGACATTCTGGTGCGCGCCTTCGCCGAGGCCGACGGGCTCGAGGCCAAGGCTGAGTTCCGTTTCACCGCTGTCGGCGAGAAAGACATCCATATTGATCCGGTTAAACCGGGGCGTATCGTCTCGCGCACTGGCCGCAAGCTCGACTCTCGCGCCAAGACTTTCGAAGGGCTCAAGCAGGCCGCAGAGCGCTCCGTTACCTTCGAGGGTATCAGTCTCACAGTGGGACAGGGCAGCCAGATGATCGCTGTAAGCGTGGGCGAGGTTCCGGTCGAGGGTCCGTTCATTGAGGCCCTGTTGACCAAGGTCCTGGAGAAATTTACACCCGACACCCCGGTGACCATGACCTTCCGCAAGGCCCATTTCCTGTCCGGCCACGACCTCAAGGACTTCGCCGCAAAACTCGGGATCGAGCTCAAGGCGGGTGACGTCGAGTAATGGCCGAGCGCGCTGCGACCATTGACTTCGGTGCGCCGGCGGACTTTGGTGCCCATCTGTTCCGTGTCGAGATTCCGGCCGGTCGCAGCCAGCCGGTCCTGATCGTCGAGGACTATGGCTACCGGGGCGAACAGGGCGGGACCCCCAGGGCCGAGGAGCGCGCCTTGTTGCCAAGGTCCGTCTGGTCCGCGATTGCCGACACGGCGCGGCGTGAGTTCAATGTTAGGCTCAAGGTCGCCAAGGTTCAGACCGGACGGTGGCATAGCGGCCGCAATCTGGTGGATCGCCTGCTTGGGCGTGAGCTGTGTGTGCTGGCCTGGGCCGCCGAGACGGCGACCCGCGACCAGCTCCCGGTGATCGGCAGCAAGTGGGCCGCGCTGCGCCCGGAGGAGCGTTGGTGGCTGTTTGCCATGACCGTGGCCGAGGCTGGGCTGCCCGAAGATACCCAGCGCGGCTGGCGCCGGGCGCTGTTCCATGCCCTGTCGGATGGAGAGAAACCGGCGACGGGCCGGCGGCGTCTGCGGCCGATGGAGGCGGACCTGTTCGACCTGCCATTGTTTGCTGTCGGCAAGTCGAACTGAGCGTGGGAGTTTGTGCAGCAGCGGGCGGCACAATTGGCGTTGGGGTTCACGGTCGTCGCCCCATCCGATTCGCAATAACCGAGGGTTTACCAGCATGGTCCAGGCACATCGAGTCATCTGCTCCGTGCACGACAAACAGTTGCACATCGATCTCCCGGCGGATTTTCCCGCTGGCGCGGAAGTGGAGGTCATCATTCTCCCGCTATTTCCGGTCAAAACCGTCGCGGCCGACCCAGCAACCGGCGAATGGTTGCGGGGCTTGTGGGCCTGTGCCCCGGACTTTCCCGACCGCCTGCCTGATCTTCCGCCAAAACCGGTCGAGATTCCCTGATGCCACAGTTTCTGTTGGATACCAATACCTGTATCGAGATCCTTCGCGGACGGCGTGAGTCCATCGCCGGCCGCGTTGCCGAACAACCCCTTAGTGATCTATCGATCTGCTCCATTGTCTGGGCCGAGCTGTTGGTGGGTGCGCATCTCTCCAAACGCGGATTCGACCAGGAGCATGCGCGACTTGCCCCATTCTTGAATCTCGTTCAATTCCCATTCGATCAATCAGCGGCCGAGCACTATGCCCAGATTCGCAGTCATCTACAGCCTCTCGGCCAATTGATCGGCGAGCGGGACCTGCAGATCGCAGCTATCGCCCGTTCCAGAGACCTTATCCTGGTTACGCATAACACGAACGAGTTTAATAGGGTTCCCGGCATGCGTATTGAGGACTGGGAAAAGCCATGACCGGAGACGCCCCGCAGATTGTCCCCTTCGCCCTCAAGGACGCCCCCGCACTGATCGAGCACCTGTTGCCGGTGCAGAAGCTCTCTACCGAGGCATACAAGGAGCAGATGGCGGTTCATGGCAAGACCCTGACCGCTCTGGGGAGCTACTGGAAAGGCCGCAAACCGCTGATCCTGAATAAAGCCTGCATTCTTGGCTGTCTACTTCCGGCCACCGATGACCTGGCCCTGGACCTGGAGATTTTCGAACAGCTGATGGCCATGGATGACGCGTCATTCGTTGCGCGCTGGAAGCGTCGCGCCAAGCCGAAGGAGATCCTCGCCGAACTGTACATCGACCCGATCGACGCCTTTTTCACGGTCGACCCGCCGGGCAGCCTCCCAAACGTGTCGCCGATCGATTGGTCGGACTCGATCCTCAAAGGGGTCAAGGTCGCCTGGCGCGCGGATGTGAGCGAGCTGATGCGCCGCCGGCTGGAGGTCCAACTGCTGCCGGAGCTGACCTATCGGGAGTGGGTTGAACAGGCGCGCCGGCCCGAAGAGGTCATGGACACCGTACACGACCATATCTGGGACGCGGTCAATGCCCATCTCGGAACCCACGCCGGTTCATTCCCCGAACTGGTCGAGGAACTCGGCATCCTGCGTTTCGGCCATCGCCCGCGGGTGGCGGACACCTTCTGTGGCTCAGGCCAGATCCCATTCGAGGCGGCTCGGCTCGGTTGCGATGTCTATGCCTCGGACCTGAACCCCATCGCCTGCATGCTGGGGTCTGACAATCATCGGAACGAAAACTTACGCTAAGGACCAGTCATCGTCCTCCGGCCCCCGGAGGGGTCGCATCCCGCCGCGGGCGACCTGCTCGGCCAGCAAGAAGGCGTAGCGGCCCAAGACGTTGATATGATGGG
>NZ_CAJAXH010000101.1 GCF_903946935.1 uncultured Thiodictyon sp. | reverse complement strand
TCGCAGGTGTTGGAGTTTTGGTTTTTCGAGCGCTTTCGCGCACTCACCGCGAAGGAGATCTGGGCGATGTTGAATCTGGTAACCCCCATCCAAGAGACCCGTGCCTATCAGTCGATCTTTGCCGAGGGCAAAGCCGAGGGCGAAGCCAAGGGCAAGGCCAACACCCTGAAACGCCAATTGAGGCGCCGTTTCGGCCCACTGCCCGCGTGGGCGGAGCTGCGGATCGCGACGGCACCGCACTGGCAGATGGACGCCTGGCTCGACGGCATCTTCGATGCAGAGAGTCTGACGGCCCTCATCGGCTCTGAGTCCAATTGAATCCCGAGCCACCGCCCGCCAAGTCATGCGCGGCCTGATCAACGCTTCGGCCAAGGGCGAGCCGTCACTCCGGTCGGGGCGCGGACCATAGCTCATGCGCCTCACCCTCTCCCAAGTTCAGCAGATTACCGAGATTATCCATCGCCACGTCGGCATCTCGGCGCGCATCTGGTTATTTGGCTCGCGCCTGGACGACCAGAAGCGGGGCGGTGATCTGGACCTCTACGTAGAAGCCGAGCCTCAGTCCATCATGAACGAGTTGCGGTGTAAGTTGAATCTGGAAGAATGTCTCGACTTACCCGTCGACCTTATCGTTCGTCGCCCGGGAGAACGCTCTCCCATCGCACAAATCGCAAGAACGGCGGGGCTACCCCTGTGACCGCACATCTGCGCTTGATCTGTAAAAAGCTCGACCATCTCGTAAGGATGCGCACATATCTGGCCTTCTCGCTCGCGCAGACCGCTGCGCTCGTGCCCATCAGCTCATGGGAGAGCCTGACGCCTGGAAATCACGAAACCCTTGCCGCCTTCCGAATCCGTTTTAGTGAATTCCAGGAACACATGGGCAAGCTCATGCGCGCCATCGCCATCGAAGAGGAACAAGAAACTGAGCCCTACAGCGCCATCCTACTCTATATGGAAAAACTCGGGCTCATCGATACCGCCGAGCGGTGGAAAGAAATTCGCGAACTCCGTAACGCCATCAACCACGAATACGAAGAAGACGTCGAACGGCTGACGGCATTCTTTACCGAGTTGACCCAGGCAGCCCCCGAACTCCTTTCATGGCATGATCGACTCACGAAATTCTGCGAAGTAAACTATTCGCCCAGCATGCACACAACGCCCCCTGGCAGATCCTCTGCAGCGAGATGAGGCGCATCCGTCGCGGAAGCCCTTCTCATCATTCGCGCCAGCCCTGTTCCGTCATTCCGGCCACCCAACGAACCTTGGTCGCGGCCTGGGGCGGCCCCCAGGCCGCGAGGGGTTGCCGCACGGGCCAGTCCAACCAGACCGATCACCAAGGCCCGTTAGGCGCTCTAAGCCTAAGACGATGACAGAAGCAATCGAAACCACAGCACTCAATGATCGACCCCACCGCATTCATCCACGCTAAAGCCCTGATCGATGCGGGCGCTGCCATCGGCGCCCGGCCCCGCATCTGGGGTGAGCGGCGCGCAAGTCGGCGCGGACTGCAATGGCTAGGGGCAGGTCTTCATCGAGATCCCATCATCGGGTGCGCCTTGATTCAGTATCCCGGCATCCGAACCGCTGGCGCAGACTTGATTTTTGGTCAGCAACATGGTCTCATGCCCATTAGTTCAGGCACTGAACAGTGCGGCACCCGACTCAAGGCCTCCCGACGCCTGCGATACCGGCATGACACGGTAGGGCGGTAGCGTGTCCGATCAGTCAGCGACCAAGAGATGAAAACCGACCATCCGATTTACCTGTTCCTGTCCGCGGGTGCAGAGGCGTTCCGCGTGCTGACCGGTGGTCAACGACTGGTTGGTGAGTATCGGTTTTGCTCCCTGACGATCAAGGGTCTGGAGCGGCGGCTAGACGCTATCTTTGAGCCTGATGGACACTCCGGGCCGGCCTATGTGGTCGAATTCCAGGGACAGGGCGCAGATACCGCTTGGTACAATCTGCTGACCAAGGTCGGTCTGTACGGCGAGCAGCATCCCAAACGCGACGTCATCGGCATTGGGGTGTTCCTGCGTGAGCGTGACGCGCCCGGTTTTCCGCATTGGGCGAACGGGCCGGACGCCCCGGTGTTGACGGCCGCACTGGACCGCTTCCTGCCGCAGTGGCTAGCGCGGGAGCCGGGCAATCCCTATGTTGCGGTCTTTGCCCCCCTGATGATCGATCGGGATGACGAGCTGCGGGCGCGGGCCCCGCAGTTGTGGCGGACGGTGCAGACGGCGTCCGGTGAGCGGCGAGGTCCGCGAACTGCTCTCGCAGGTGTTGGAGTTTTGGTTTTTCGAGCGCTTTCGCGCACTCACCGCGAAGGAGATCTGGGCGATGTTGAATCTGGTAACCCCCATCCAAGAGACCCGTGCCTATCAGTCGAT
>NZ_CAJAXH010000100.1 GCF_903946935.1 uncultured Thiodictyon sp. | reverse complement strand
GATTACTGCTCTGCCGAACCTTTATATCAGAGGCTTACGCTATTTTCAGACGTTGCCATAGAGCCGTTTTCTTTTTGTGTAACCGCTCTATCCTGCTGTTTTTGAGAAACTATGCGACCTACTGAGATCCCAGAGAGCCGGATGCCTCAGTGACAGACCACAGTTTTCTTCAACCTTGAAGGCAAGCCATTTTTGCCGTCAAGGTCCCCACATAACCAGACAAGAAAAAATAAAATAGAGGGCGTACCACGAATAGGCGACCGTGCCCCGCCGAACAGACCCCCTCAGCCGATGCTACGGATCAAGCCCCGAGTTGCGCCTGATGGCGATCAGGACGATTTCTGGTTGTGCCCACCGGAAAGTAGCGGCTTCACAAAGCGATCCTCGGCGCTGCGCACGGTAGCGCACAGCCAGGCAAGTTGCAAGGCGACATAGTGCAGCATGCCGGTTCCATGGGAAAAGGAGCCAGGGCCGAATACATTGCAGCAGGCGTATGGCAGGCAACCAGCAGGCAAACGGGGAAAGACTCCGATTTATCCGAATGAAATCATGAAGCCGTGGTCTGCGCCCTGTTTCGGGATGTAGCCCGCCCGGAAAACGTGCTGCTTCTCGGTACCTTCGGCATCACCGCTAGGCTGCGCGCGGACTGACCTCGCTGGCGATCACCGCCCCGAGATCCCGCTCGGCCACCTTCAGGTCATAGCTGGCCTGGAGGTTCAGCCAAGATTGCGCATCGCCACCAAAGTAGTATGAGAGACGCAACGCCGTATCCGGCGTCACGGCCCGCCGCTCCTTGACGATCTCATGCAGACGGGTAGCAGGTACGCGCAGGCACTGCGCCAGCGCGTTGACGCTCAGATTCAACGGTACCAAGAAATCTTCGCGCAGGATTTCGCCCGGATGGACCGGACGCATGCCATTCACGATTGACATGGGTTAGCCTCCTCAGTGGTCATCGACGATTTCGACCTCATGTGCATCGCCTTCGTGCCACGCGAAACACAGTCGCCATTGTGCGTTGATTCGAATACCGTAGCAGCCGACCCGGTCGCCGCTCAGGACTTCCAGGCAGTTGCCCGGCGGGCTACGCAAGAAGTCCAAGGTGGCGGCGTTGTGCAATTGCGTCAGCTTGCGTTCAGCCGCCGCTTGAAAGGCACGAAAACAGGGCGGGCAGCGACCGCCGAACAGTCTCTCGGTATCTTTGCAGCGAAACGAGCGAATCATGCGGCAGATGCCATAACGCGCTGCGTAATACGTCAAGCGTAACGGCACGCCACTCCGCCGGACGGTTCATTCGCCGCGTCCGGCTGCGGTTGGTAGGGCATACCACGCCCGCTTCACAAAGCGATCCTCGGCGCTACGCACGGCAGCGCACAGACGCGCAGGTTGCGAGTCGACAGAGTGCAGCGTGCCGGATCGATCGCCAATCCCGGCAGGCGTCGCACGCCCGGCGTCACGCGAGCAAAATCAACAGGGGGCGATGACGAATGAACGCCAAACAGGCATTGCATCCACTGCACTTCGGCTTCGATGTGGCCCATGGACTCGCCGCGGCCCGGCAACAACTGGACCGGCATGGCCGAGGGGCGCTGGCATGATGCAGCGCATCCTGGCGCAGGCCGATGCCGTGCTGGCGTTGCCGGCAACGCCAGCGGGAATGCGACCGTGAGGCAAACGACGGCCTTGCCTCCCGCAGCGCCAGCCGAGCCCCTGTCGCCGGCCGACGAGGCCATGCTGGACGGCTTGCAGCGCGCTGCATTCGACTATTTTGTCCAGCACACCAACCGCGACAACGGCCTGGTGGCCGATACCTCGCGGCCGGGCTCACACGCGAGCATCGCGGTCGTCGGCTTTGCCCTCTCGGCCTACCCGGTGGGCGTCGAGCGCGGCTGGATGACGCGCGCGCAGGCCCTGCAACGCAGCCTGACCGCGCTGCGTTTCTTCCGCGATAGCGACCAGAGCGGCACGCCGGAATCGACCGGGTACCGCGGCCTCTACTTCCACTTCCTGCACCTGGACCGCGGCACGCGGGCCTGGCGTTGCGAGCTGTCGCTGATCGACACCGCGCTGCTCTTGGCCGGCATGCTCACGGCGGCGGCCTATTTCACCGCCGCCACCGCGGACGAGACCGAGTTGCGTGAGCTGGCCGACACGCTCTACCGCCGCGTGGACTGGTGCTGGGCGCAGCGCAAGGGTGCCGCCGTCGTCCTCGGCTGGAAGCCAGAGAGCGGCTTTCTCAACTACGGCTGGGAGGGCTACAGCGAGGCCCTCATCTTGTACGCGCTGGGCCTGGGCTCGCCGACCCATCCGCTGACCGCGGCCAGTTTTCCGGCCTGGACCGGCACCTACCAGTGGGAGAACCTCTACGGCATCGACGTCCTCTTTGCCGGGCCGCTGTTCATCCACCAGTTCTCGCACGCCTGGATCGACTTTCGCGGCATCCGCGACGACTTCATGCGCGAGAAGCGCTGCGACTACTTCGAGAACAGCCGCCGCGCCACCTACGTGCAGCGCGAGTATGCCATCCGCAACCCGCGCGGCTTCGTCGGCTACGGGGAGGACGGCTGGGGCCTGTCGGCCGGCGACGGGCCCAGCGCCCCGCGGCAACGCATCGCCGGGCGCCGCCAGTCGTTCTACGGCTATGCCGCGCGCGGCGTGCCCTACGGCCCCGACGACGGCACGCTCGCCGGCCCGTCGGTGCTGGCGTCGCTGGTCTTTGCCCCCGAGATCGCGCTGCCGGCCATCCGGCGGCTGCTCGCACGCGGGTCCGCGACCGGCGACCGCGCCGCGCGCGCCAGCGGCTTCAACGACACCGTACGCGGGGCCTGGGTCTCTGAAGGTCACTTCGGACTCGACCAGGGCCTGATCGTGCTGATGATCGAGAACTTTCGCTCCGGCCTGCTGTGGCGCCTGCTGCGCGGCTCGGCACCGATCCGCACGGGCCTGCGCCGCGCCGGCTTCCGCGGCGGATGGCTGGCCGAGGACGCCGCGCAGATGGTCTCCCACGCCCTGGCGCACGACGGCCACAAAAAATAGCCACGAAGGACACCTACATGACTCGCCCTGATTCTCCCAAGATCGATGTCTCTCGCCTAACGACCCATATTGATGCAATGGCCGCACAGGCGATGGATTTATCGCCTGACGCCTCGTCCCGGCATCTCCATAACGGCCTCGACACGCCGCTCCCTCCCGCTGACTTACACGGCGCCTATACCAATCATCGCCCGCTGCCAACCGCAGGCATCGCTGACCGCCATGCCTATATTGTCGGCAGTGGGATCGCCGGTCTATCCGCCGCCTTCTTTCTGATCCGTGACGGTCATATGCCGGCTGGGAACATTACCATTCTTGAAGCGATGATGCTCGATGGGGGCGCGCTTGATGGGGCGGGCAATGCCGAGGAAGGCTATATCGTTCGCGGTGGCCGCGAGATGGAGATGACCTATCAAAACTTCTGGGATGTCTTCTCGGAAATACCGGCGTTGGAACTGCCCGCGCCGTTTACAGTGCTTGACGAATACCGGATCGTCAATGACGCAGACAAGAATTGGTCAAAAGCGCGACTCCTGGAGCGACAGGGCCGGATCAAGGACTTCTCGACCATGGAGTTGACCGCGCTACAGCAGATCGAACTGTTAAAGCTGCTACTGGCGCGCAAGGAAGACTTGGACGATATCACAGTGGCGACGTGGTTCAGTGAAGGCTTCCTTAAGACCAATTTCTATATGTTCTGGCGCACCATGTTCGCATTCCAGAACTGGCACTCAGTGCTGGAGATGAAGCTTTCGTCACTACCGGCTCAATGGTTGAGGGGACCGCCTATGGTGACGGCGACACGGTTCCGGAACTGAAAGTGGGAGACCATCATCCGAGTGTTGACTCGGGGTGGCAACTGTGGAAAAACCTTGCCCGGAAATCGCCGGTCTTCGGACGGCCGGAGAAATTCTGCGGCAATGTACCGGCCTCGACATGGGAATCGGCGACGCTGACTTGTAAGCCCTCACCGCTGATTGAAAAGCTCAAAGCGTTGTCAGTCAATGATCCTTACTCGGGCAAAACGGTCAGTGGCGGCATTATTACCTTTACTGATTCAAGTTGGTTGATGAGTTTTACTGTCAATCGCCAGCCACACTTCCCGGATCAGCCCGGTGATGTGATTGTGATGTGGTTATATGCGCTAACCATGGACAAGCCAGGAGATTACGTCAGAAAACCCATGCCGGAATGCACCGGAAAGGAAATACTGACTGAGATGTGCTTCCACCTTGGCTTGATCGATCAGGCCGCAGAAGTCATTGCCGCGACCAAGGTGCGCATCGCATTGATGCCTTACATCACAGGCCAATTCATGCCGCGCGCTAAAGGCGATCGGCCATGGGTGGTGCCTGATGGTAGCGCCAACCTCGCCTGTCTGGGTCAGTTTGTGGAAACCCATAATGACGTGGTATTCACCTTAGAGAGTTCGGTCAGAACGGCCCGTATCGGGGTGTACAGTCTGCTTGGCATCAAGAAGCAGGTGCCCGATATATTTCCCGGTCAGTACGATATTCGTCGCCTGCTCCGTGCCACGCGCACATTAAATAACGACGAAGCGTTCTTGGGCGAAGGCATTCTACGCCACATTCTGAGTGGGACCTATTTTCAACATATCTTGCCCCTTGGTCCTGATGAGAAACCCGCAGATCTTCACAAGCGTGGAATATTCGAACATCAGTTGAGTAAACTGCGCAGCCTGTTCGGCGGCAGTTAGCAGCGGGGACTCATGCTGAACGCCACCGTCGTCGCCGTCCGCCTGGAGGGCGGACGCAAGCATGGCACGACCGTCTCGCTGGCGATGGTGGCCGGGCTGGGCCTGCGCCGCCTCGCCCGCGTGATCCACGCCTACCCCACACAGGGGGAGGCAATCCGCCAAGCCGCGCAGGCCTGCGCCCTGTCGCTGGCCCGGCCGGTGCTGTTGCACAAGCGGGAGACCATTTGACCACGGGAGCGCCATGGCAAGCGGCAGGCCGCACTGAAGCACCTCGCTATGTACGCTAGCGCCCATACCCGGCTCCCGACTCGGTATAGCCTGTCGTTGCGTTAGAGCAACAGCCATACAACCTCTACGGTCGCAGCGTCTTATCCGGCAAGCCACGCTCGGCTAGCCGCCAGCGATAAGCGCTGCACCAGGGCCTGCTCAACGCCCCGCGCGGGTATCGCGCATCGCGGAAACCGCCCCGAGACCTCGCGGGCGGAAAAGTCAGCCAACATTACAGCCAAAGGTGATCGCTATGTCTATGGGACTGATGTATTGGGTTCTCATGCTGCTCTGGTTCGTGTTCAGTCTGGTCTGGAACTTCGGTGGCGGTGGCATCGGCCAGTACGGACCGGCGGTGAACTCAGTGCTGCTCTTCATCCTGTTCGTGCTACTCGGGTGGAAGGTGTTTGGGCAGCCGATCATTTGACGGCTCAGCGGGAGCGACCCGCCAAGCCTGATCGAGAAGCGCTCGTCGTACGCCGGACCAGCACGCCGGGGTCGATATCGCCCTGCGGGTGCCTATGATGAGGCCCCGCTGGGTGTCACCCCATGCTGGCATTGATCTTACAGCTCACCGATAACGGCTTTGCTGAGTGGCATCCGGCTTACCAAAGCTGACCGATCGCCGACAGACTCGCGATGCCCTGCTCAACCCCCGCTTTGACATGACCCGCCGATCCTTCTCGGGCGTGCTGCGATTGCGCGATCACCTCGTCCGCGCCCTAGCCCTTGAGGTCGTCGCGCAGGCGAGCGATCTTGGCGTCGCAGAGGGCGCGCGGAGCGCCTTCCCAGTGCTCGGCCCGGCGTTTCGCCTCGGCCATCCCGTCGCGCATCGCCAGGGCCGTTGTCCAGGCCATCCGTCTGCACTCAACCCAGGAAACACAAGCCATGGCTACGCTCACACCTGACCTACTGCACAAGCTCAACGCCTACTGGCGCGCCGCCAACTATCTCTCGGTCGGCCAGATCTATCTCTTTGACAATCCGCTGCTGAGGCGGCCGCTGGCCCTGGCCGACGTGAAGCACATGCTGCTGGGGCACTGGGGCACCACCCCCGGCCAGAACTTCATTTATGTCCACCTGAACCGGGTCATCAAGCAATACGACCTCGACATGATCTACGTCTCCGGTCCCGGACACGGGGGCCCGACGGTCGTGGCCAACACCTATCTTGAGGGCACCTATAGCGAGGTCTATCCCAACATCGGCCAGGACGAGGCGGGGTTGCAGAGGCTCTTCAAGCAGTTCTCGTTTCCCGGCGGCATTCCCAGCCACGCCTCGCCGGAGTGCCCGGGCTCCATCCACGAGGGCGGCGAGCTGGGCTATTCGCTTAGCCATTCCTTCGGGGCGGTGTTCGACAATCCCGAGCTGATCGTCGCCTGTGTGGTCGGCGACGGCGAGGCGGAAACCGGCCCCCTGGCCACCGCCTGGCATTCCAACAAGTTCCTCGATGCGGTCACCGACGGCGCGGTGTTGCCCATTCTGCATCTCAACGGCTACAAGATTGCCAATCCGACCGTGTTTGCCCGCATCGAGCCGGAAGAGTTAGAGCAGTTTCTGCGCGGCTGCGGCTGGACCCCCTATTTCGTCGAAGGGGATGATCCGGCACTGATGCATGAGGCCATGGCCTCGACACTCGACCGGGCCATAGAGCAGATCAGGGACATTCAGCACAACGCACGCGTCAACGCGGACCTCAAGCGCCCCCGCTGGCCCATGATCGTGCTCAAATCGCCGAAAGGCTGGACTGGCCCGAAATGGGTCGATGGCGTGCAAATCGAAGGCACCTTCCGCGCACACCAGGTGCCCATTGCGGTGGATGTCGACCATCCCAAACACCTCAAGCTATTGGAAGACTGGCTGAAGAGTTACCGCCCCGAGGAACTGTTCGACGCCCAAGGCCGTCTGCAACCAGAACTGGCCGAGCTGGCGCCCACCGGCGAACGCCGCATGGGGGCCAATCCTCACGCCAACGGCGGCATACTGCTGCGCGATCTGATCATGCCAGACTTCCGGGACTACGCGGTGACTGTGCCGACACCCGGGGCCGTGACGGCGGCTGACACGCACGAGCTTGGCGTATTCCTGCGCGATGTAGCCAAGCTCAATCGCGCGCAACGCAATTTCCGAATCTTCGGCCCCGACGAGACCCTGTCCAACCGCCTGAGCGCCGTGTTCGAGGTCACCAACCGGCAGTGGGACGCACGCACGCAGGACAACGATGAATTCCTCGCCCACGATGGCCGGGTGATGGAAATGCTCAGCGAGCATCAGTGCGAAGGCTGGCTTGAAGGCTACCTGCTCACCGGGCGGCACGGGCTGTTCAACTCCTATGAAGCCTTCATTCACATCATCGACTCGATGTTCAATCAGCACGCCAAGTGGCTCAAGATCACGGCAACGCTGCCCTGGCGGCGCAAGATCGCGTCCCTGAATTATCTGCTGGCCTCCCACGTCTGGCAGCAGATGCACAACGGCTTTACCCATCAAGACCCCGGCTTCATCGACCACGTGGTCAACAAGAAGGCCTCCGTCGTGCGGGTTTACCTGCCACCGGATGCCAACTGTCTGCTGTCGGTCTGGGACCACTGCCTGCGCAGCCGGCACTACGTCAATGTCGTCATCGCCGGCAAGTATCAGGCGCCGCAATGGCTTACCATGGACGCGGCCGTCAAGCACTGCACCGAAGGCGTCGGTATCTGGCAGTGGGCCAGCAACGACCAAGCCGTGGCCCCCGATCTGGTCATGGCCTGCTGTGGCGACGTCCCCACGCTGGAGACCCTGGCCGCCGTCTCCATCCTGCGCGAACAATTGCCCGAGCTCAAGATTCGGGTGGTCAACGTGGTCGACCTGATGAAGCTGCAACCGCAAAGCGAGCACCCGCACGGCTTGAGCGACATGGCTTTCGACGAGACCTTCACCAAGGACAAGCCGGTGATCTTCGCCTTCCACGGCTACCCCTGGTTGATCCATCGGCTGGTCTATCGCCGCACCAACCATGACAACTTCCATGTCCGCGGCTACAAAGAGGAAGGCACCATCACCACCCCCTTCGATATGACCGTGCTGAACGATCTGGACCGCTTCCACCTGGTGATGGAGGCCATCAATCGCCTGCCGCAGACCGGCCACCGGGGCGTCTATCTGAAGCGACAGCTCAAGGACAAGCTGATGGAGCACAAGCAGTACATCGACCAGCATGGCCAGGACATGCCGGAGATTCGCGACTGGAAATGGAGCATCCCTGCATGAATAGTCACGCGCTGATCGCCACCGCCAAGGCACTGGTTGCCGACGACAAGGGCATACTGGCGATGGATGAAAGCAACCCGACCTGCAACAAGCGCTTCGCCAAGTTGGGCATTCCCCAGACCGCTGAGGCCCACCGCTCCTACCGCGAGATGATCGTGACGACCCCGGGCCTCGGCGAATGCATCAGCGGCGCGATCCTTTACGACGAAACGATCCGCCAGTCGACCAGTGAAGGCATCCCCTTCGTTCAGGCCGTGATCGACGCGGACATCATTCCCGGGGTGAAAGTGGACGCCGGGGCAAAGGCCATGGCCGGCCACCTCTGCGAGAAAGTTACCGAAGGCCTGGACGGGTTGCGTGACCGCCTGACGGAATACGCACAAATCGGCCTTCGCTTTGCCAAATGGCGCGCCGTGATCGTCATCGGCGATGGCATTCCCAGCCGGGCGTGCATCGAGGCCAACGCGCAAGCGCTGGCCCGTTACGCCGCGCTGTGCCAGGAGGCCGGACTGGTTCCCATCGTCGAACCGGAGGTCCTCATGGACGGCGAACACACCATGGCGCAATGCTTCGCGGTGACGGAGCAGGTCCTGCATTCCGTCTTCGACCAGCTCTACACCCAGGGCGTGATGCTGGAGGCGATGCTTCTGAAGCCCAACATGGTGCTCCCGGGATTGAACTGCCCCCGGCAGGAAACCGCGGAGGCGGTGGCCGAGGCCACGGTAAGCTGTTTCCTGCGCGCCGTGCCTGCTGCCGTTCCCGGGATCATGTTCCTGTCTGGCGGTCAATCCGCCGAGCTGGCCTCGTCCCGGTTGAGTACCATGAATGCGGGATTCAAGTCGCGCGTGCCCTGGGCCCTGTCATTCTCGTATGGCCGCGCCCTTCAGCAACCGGCCATGAAAACATGGGCGGGACAGGACGCCAACGTGGAAGCGGCGCAACAGGCCCTGTTGCTACGTGCCAGATGCAACCTGGCCGCGCGTCGCGGCCAATACAGTGCCGTGATGGACGCCACGGGTTCGTTAACACCAGCAGCCTCGACTACCTGCGCCTGTACCTCAGTCGCCAGGACGAAACGCACTGGTCACTCTCAGTGAGTCGACCATAACTCCAGCCACCAAGGCGGGTCGGTTGTCCGTCAGGCCGCCCGATTGGGAGCGCCGCATCCTCTGGGTCAATGTAGGTGAGACACCAGCCGGTTGATGTGCAGCAGGGCGGTGAGGAGAGATCACCCCTGACGACCCGGGAAAAGGGGGCAATGCCAATTTACCCTCCACAGCCAAGAGCCCCCCTTTCCCCCATGAAGAAATCGAGTTTGGCAATGGTGTTGACTGGATTACTCGGGGCCTGCGCGTGGGCATCGACCGTATCTGCCGTGGGGGCGCGTGGCCGGCGATGGGACTGCCCCCAAACAGACAGACGCTACACCGCCCACCGACTTTGCCGCGGTGCAACAGCAAGAAAAGTCTTGGGTAAGCGCGATCAAACCCGCGGTCAGGCCTTGATCATCACTCCGGCCACCGCGCTGGTCTGGGCATCCGGACAGGCGGAAAGATCGCCGTCCCTGGCCTGGATTCCGGCTGCCCGGCCGGAATGAGGCCCCCCGACTATGTGAGTGACTCGCGCCCCGGCGCCGCCCCAGCCCCCTCCCGCTGCTGCAACTCCCACATGGCCGCATAGTGCCCGCCGGCCGCCAGCAACTCCCGGTGGGTCCCCTGCTCGCGGATGCGCCCCTGCTCCATCACCAGGATGTGGTGCGCGTCCACTACGGTGGAGAGGCGATGCGCAATGACCAGGGTGGTGTGATGTTCAGCCACCTCCGAGAGCGTCTGTTGGATGGCCTGCTCGGTGTGGCTGTCGAGCGAGGAGGTCGCCTCGTCGAAGACCAGGATGCGCGGGTGCTTCAGGATGGCGCGGGCGATGGCCACCCGCTGTTTTTCGCCACCGGAGAGTTTGAGGCCACGCTCACCCACCCGCGTGTCCCACCCATCCGGCAGGCCCTCGACGAAGGTGCGGATATGGGCCATCTCCGCCGCCCGCTCCACCTCCGCACGGGTCGCCGTCGGGCGGCCATAGAGCAGGTTGTAATAGATGCTCTCATTGAACAGGACGGTATCCTGGGGGACGATGCCGATGGCCGCGCGCACACTGTCCTGGGTCAGGTCGCGGAGATCCTGACCGTCGATCAGGATGCGCCCGCCGGTCACGTCATAGAAGCGGAACAGCAGTCGCGCCAGGGTGGACTTGCCCGCCCCACTGTGACCCACCACGGCCAGGGTCTGACCGGGCTCAATACTGAAATCGAGATCGGAGAGGATCGGGCGCTCCGGTTGATAGTGGAAATCCACCCGCTCGAAGCGGATGCCTCCGGCACCCGGGGCGAGCGGCCGGGCACTCGGGCGATCGGCGATCTCCGGCTTGCGCTCCAATAGCTTAAACACCAGGTCCATGTCCGCCAAGGCATATTTGATCTGGCGATAAACGATGCCCAGGAACCCGAGCGGGATGAAGAGTTGCAGCAGCAACCCATTGACCAGCACCAGGTCGCCCACCGTCATGGTCCCAGCCACCACCCCACGGGCGGCGAAGACCATGAGCGCAGTCACCCCGAGCGCAATGATGGCCCCCTGGCCGAAGTTCAGGAGCGACATGGAGCTCTGACTCTTGACCGCCATCTCCTCCCAGGTAGCCAGGGTGGCGTCGTAGCGGTCGATCTCCAGGCGCTCATTGCCGAAATATTTGACCGTCTCATAATTGATCAGGCTATCGACCGCCTGGCCGTTGGCACTGGAGTCGAGGCGGTTCATGTCGTGGCGATAGTCCATGCGCCATTCGGTGATGGCAAAGGTGAATGCCACATAGACCGCCACGGTACCGAAGGTGACGAAGGCAAATACCGGGTCATAGCGACCGAACAGGATCGCCGCCACCAACGCAAACTCCACCAGCACCGGCAGCACACTGAACACCATGTAGTTGATAATGGTCGAGACCGAGCGGGTGCCGCGCTCCAAGTCCCGGCTCACCGCCCCGGTGCGCCGCTCCAGGTGGTAGCGCAAGGAGAGTGCATGCAGGTGTTCCAATACGCGGGTGGAGAGGCGGCGCATGGCGCGGTAACGCACCCGGGCGAACACCACGTCACGCAGTTCATTGAAGAGCGAACTGCCGAGCTTGAGCGCCCCATAGGCGAGCAAGAGCGAGAACGGCAGGATCAGGGCCTCGCCCCGGGTGCCGCTGAAGGCATCGACGATGCCCTTGAGCACCACCGGCACGCCGACATTGGCGACCCGCGCCAGCACCAGACAGCCGAGCGCGATGGCCGCCCGCCCCCGGAACTCCCACAGATAGGGCAGCATGGCGCGCAGGTTGATCCAGTCACGGCGGTCGCCGTGGACGCGCTCGGTGGCGATGATTCGTTGTTGCATCAGGTCTCTATGGCAGGCAGTCCGGGCGCGAGACCCGTTCTGGGATCGAGTATAAGGATGAGGTGTCCGCCCCCCTCCCCCGCCCGGAAGGCGAGCGCACGGACCCATGGCAGGCGCAGCCGGGCGGCGAGCAGGGGCGGCAGCGGGTGGATGGCGGCGGCGGGCAGCCTGGCCTGGGTGACGGGCCCCTCGACACGGATGTGCAGCGTCCCGGTCGGCCCCGCGACCCGCAACAGGCGCAGCGCCCCCGTTGGCCCGGCATCAGGTAGTCCCAGCAGCGCGCCGATGGAGGGCAGGTCCGCAGCCCCGGCCGACTCCAGCGCCAATACCTGGCCCGCCTGCAATGCGAGCTCGAGTGTCCCCCAACGAAACAGCACCAGATTGATCGCCTGGCCGACCGGCAATGCCCCCGCATCCGCGGCGTTCATGACCGGCCGTCGCGCCAGTCCGCAAACAGCCGCTCAAGATCGAGCGCCAGCACCGTCCCGGCGCGGTGCTGAAAGACCCCGGTGACGCACCCACTCAAACGCCCGGGCAGGTTTGTGGGCGGGGCCAGGAAGGCATCCTCGGCCACCTCGCACACGTCGTCCACCCCATCGACCAAGAGTCCGCTCTCCATGTCCGCCGCCCGCCCGAGCAGGATGGACGCCTGGCGCCCAACCGGATCGGGCGCGCCTCCCAGCAGGGCCGCGAGCCGCAGCACAGACCAGACGATACCGCGCACCTCGATCACCCCGGCCAGCGCGGGTGGACCGCCCGGCACGTAATGGATCGGCACCAGCGGCAGGATCTCGACCACCTGCCGACCGGGCAAGGCGAAGGCCCCCTCGCCGAGCGAGAACACCACCCACTGCACGGTGGGCATATCGACCTCGACGATCGCCCCCGGGTCGCGGGCGCGCTGCTCCAGGAGCGCGTCCAGCGCAGCGGCCGGCAAGTCAGTCGGTGAGTCGGGATCAGTGACCATCCCGATCCTCCCCCGAGCGGTCCCGGGCGAGATCGCCGGACGCGTCCGGCATGACCGCGATCTCCACCCGGTCGCGCCCGCCCCGTTTGGCGCGATACAGCGCCAGATCCGCCGCCTCGGTCAATGCGTCGGCGCTCGACCAAAGCGGGAAGGCGGCCACCCCGGCGCTGAAGGTGCAGTTGAAGGTGGCGTTCCCGGCATAGAACAGGACCGCCGCAAAGCTCATGCGCAGTTGGTCGAGGATGTCCCGGGCCTGCTGCACATCGACCCCGGGGAAGACCACCGCGAACTCCTCCCCGCCGTAACGCCCGACCACGTCCGAGTCGCGTAGCCGCAGGCGCAGGCCCCGGCTGAGGGCCATCAGGACCTGATCGCCGGCCGGATGACCATAGGTATCGTTGACCCGCTTGAAGCGATCCACGTCGATCATCGCAAAGCACAGCGGCTGGTGATCGCGCCGCGCGTTGGCCACGCCGAGATCCAACAACTGCATGATGGTGTTGTGATTGAAGAGCCCGGTGAGCCCGTCGCGCACCATCAGCGAGTGCAGGGTACGCATCCGCTCGGCCCGCAGGCTGACCTCGGTGACGAGGCGCGCGGGCTCCACCGGCTTGGTCAGGAAGCCATCGGCACCGACCTCCAGCGCCTCGAACTGGCGCTCCCGATCGGTCTCGGAGGACAGATAGATGATGGGCAGGCTCAGATACCCCGCCATCTGGCGCAACACCCGCGCCAACTCGGGGCCGGAGCAGGCCGGCATGTGGATGTCCATCAGCACCAGATCGGCATTGAACCCCTTGAGCAGGTCGAGTACCTGCGCCGGGTCGGTGGCGACGGCGGTGATCATCCCCGCCTCCTCCAGGATCATGGCATGCAGTTGCGCGACGGCCGGCTCGTCATCGACCACCAGGACATGGAAGGGGGTCGGGGTCTCGCGATTGGTGAGCGCGTCGAGGAATTCGACCAACTCGGTGGTCTTGACCGGCTTGGTGCAATAGGCGCTGCCGCCGGCCTGGACCGCCTGCAAGCGCGCCTGAAAATCGCCGCGCCCGGAGATATACATGCTCGGAATGGCATGTCCGGTCTCCACCCCCAGGGCCGCGATGGTCGCGGGCCCCGCATGTTCGCCCTCGGGGAACATCACATCCATGATGACCGCGGCCGGCGGGTCCGCAATCACCGCCGCACGCAGCGCCTCCAGGGTGGTGAGCGCGGTGACGCAGTAGCCGAAGCACGCCAATTGGGCACACAACTCCTGGGCCAAGTCGCTGTCGTCGTCGCACAGATAGACCAGTTGCTCGCACCGCCGCGAGGCATGGTCATGCGCCGGTCCTGGGGTCTCCTCCGTCATTTGGCCTGGCACCGGCCCGGGCGGCAGCGGCTCGGACTCGAAACCGTAGCGCTCCGCCGGGTCGGCCCGGTCCGCCGCCCCCAGGTCCAATGCATCGAAGCGCTCGAACACTGCCGTCAGGGTGGCGAGCGACCCCGGCGCGATCGGCGTACCCGCGGCCAAGGCGGCCTTGAGTACATCGTCCGCCTCCCGGGCGAGATCGGTGATCGTCGTCAGGCCGAATGAACCGCTGCTGCCCTTGATGGTGTGGAAGGCCAACTCCAGCGCCACCAGGGCCGCATGATCCGGCAGCCGGGTTAGATGGACGCGCGCCTCGCGCAGACGCTGCGGCAACTGGTCCAGAAAGGCCGCGCGCAGCCGGGCCTTGCGCGCCTTGAAGGTCTCTGATGATGCTGGTGCCATAATCCTCGCTCCGCTGACCGGCGTCAGGGTCGAGCGGCCCCCGCCAGGGTTGCCACCAGGACCGGTAGCGCCTCCTCCAGCGCGGCGTCCTTCATCAGCGCGGCGGAGAGCCCCGGCGTCTGGGCCAGAATGTCCGCGGGGTCGTCCCCGGTCAAGAGGACAAAGGGCAACGCGAGCCCGCGCTCACGCAACTCCGCAAACAGGTCCAGTCCGCTGACCAAGGGCATATTGAGATCGGAGATCACCAGCTCGATCCCATCATCCGCGCCCAGTTGTTCCAGGGCCTCGATCCCATTCTCGGCCAGTCGACACTCATGACCCTGGTCCTCGAGCAGGGCGGCGACCAACTCGCCGGCCAGCGGGTCATCGTCGACGATCAGAATATGCATACGCAGGTCCTCAGTCTAGCGGCCGGCCGGGGCAAACCGATTGGAAATGCCATGGTCAATCAAAAAGAAAGAATTATTGTCCGCAAATGAACGCGAATAAACGCAAATAAAGAAAGGGGCAGTCGCTCGGGACGCGTCCAACCCCTCTCCGTAACCCGGTAAAAAGATCGGCGGTGCAGCGCAATGGCCACGCAGAACGGAAGGCCACAGACCTTTCCACCATACTCCATTGAGCTTTAGACTTTTATTTTTTGCGTTCATTTGCGTTCATTTGCGGACAAACCATCTTCCTGAAGTGTTTGGGCTCATGCGACATCGCCCAGGAGGTTGCGCAGGGTATCCAGCAGGCCGGACTGGTCGAAGTCGCCCTTGACGATATAGGCGTCGGCGCCCACCTGGACGCCGCGGCGCTTATCTTCCGCCGTTTCACGCGAGGTGATGATGACGATCGGGGTAGCTTCGTACTGTGCGTTGGCACGCAGCCGTGCGGTCAGTGCAAAGCCATCCAGTCCGGGCATCTCCACATCGGTCAGTACCGCGTCGAAGCGCCCGCCCAGGGCCTTTTGCCACCCCTTGAGCCCATCCTCCGCGGTGGTGACCCGATAGCCGTAGGCCTCCAGCACCTCCTTGACGATCTCACGGGTATTGAGCGAATCGTCGACCACCAGTATATGCCAAGGCTCGGTGCGTCCCTGGTGGGCCGGGTCGCGCGCCGCCGCGGCGACGCTGTACTCACCGCGGGCGCGCCGCGCCGCCGCCAACAAGCCCGGGGCCTGCAACACGCTGACCAGTGCGTCATCATCGCTGACCACCAGCCCGGCCACCAGACCGCCGAGCCCGGCCCCAGACTCGGATCCGGCCCCGGACCGGGCACCGCGCAGGTGCTCGGGCAGCGGCTTGATGACCATCGCCTGCTCGTCGACCAGACGCTCGATCAGCAGACCGAGCTTGGCCTGGCGCACCCCGATCACCACCGCGAGGGTCGCCCCGCCGGCCCCCCGGCCCGGCGGCGGCAGTCCCACCAGCTCGGCCAGCGGAACCAGCGGTACAAACTCATTGCGCAGCACCACCGCTGGCCGACCGGCCAGGGTCACGGTCTCCCCTGGGCCGACCCGGATCAGCTCCACCACATGCTGGGCGGCCAGACCGAAGCACTGCCCGCCGGTCTCGAACAACAGCACCCGCATCACCGCGAGCGACAGCGGGAGCCTGAAGGTGAAGGTCGTGCCCGCCCCCGGACGGCTGGCGAGCGAGACTGCACCATGCAGGTCCTCGACGACGGTGCGCTTCACCACGTCCATGCCGACCCCGCGCCCGGACAGGTCGGTGATGATCTCGCTGGTGCTCAGTCCCGGGGCATAGATCAGGTCCCAGACCTGATCGTCCGTAAGAGCCGCCGCCCGGGCCGGGTCGAGGAGCCCCCGGCCGACGGCCCGGGCGATGATGCGCTCGCGGTGCAAGCCGTGCCCATCGTCGCTCACCTCCACCTCGACCCCGCCGCCGATCTGGCGCGCCGCAATACCGATCTGACCGAGCGGCGGTTTACCGGCCGCGCGGCGGCCGGCCGGGTCCTCGAGCCCATGGTCGATCGCGTTTCTCAAGACATGCAACAGGGCATCGCCCAGGCCATCGATGACCTGGCGGTCGAGCTCAATCTCGCCGCCTTGGACCACGCAGCGCACCTCCTTGCCACCGGCGCGGGCAAACTCACGCACCATCCGCGCGGCGGGGTCGAAGACCGTGGCGAGCGGCAGCATCCGCAGCCGCAAGGCGCGCTCGTTGAGCGCGGCGGCGAGTTGCTCCTGGGCCTGGAGGTCATCGCGCAGACCCAACACCAGGCGGTGCAGGGCCTGCTGTTGGTCCGCTCCCGCCGGAGCCGCCGGCGCCTGCGTCGCCCGGTCCAGGGATTGCGCCTCGCGCAGGCGTCGACGCGCCCTGGCCTGGACCCGGTTCACCTCCCCGATCAGCCGGATCAGCTCATCGAGCCTGGCCAGCGGCACCCGCACGCTGGCGCCAATGCGGGGGGCGGTGCCCGAGCGCGCAGGCGATTGGACTGGCGGCACGGCTGGCGGAGAGGGCTCCATGGGGGCCGGTTCGGGGGCCGATTGGGGCGCCGGTTCGGCGACAGGCACCTCGCCAACACCGGGTGCAGACGCCGGACCACCGGCCGCCATGCTGGCCAGGGCCGCACACAGGGTCGGATCGGCGGGCGGGTCGCCACCCTCCGCCGCCACCCGTTCGAGCTGGGCCGCCAGCGCATCCACCCCCCGCAGCAGCAGGGCGATCCCGGCGGGCTCTGGCCGGTACTGACCGGCGCGCAGGGCCCCCAGCAGGTCCTCCATCCGATGGGCGGTCTCACAGATGCCGGTGAGCTTGAGCATCCGCGCCGAGCCCTTGATGGTATGGGCGGAGCGGAACAGCGCATTCACCGACTCGGGGTCATCCGGCGCCGCCTCCAGGGTGGCAAGCCCGGTCTCCAACCGGCTCAGGTGATCGCGCGCCTCGCCGATGAAGCGCTCGATGAATTTGCTGATGTCCAGTGCCATGCCGGGCGCGCCTCAGGCCGGTTCCGCCAATCGCGCCAGGCGCGCCCGACACAGGTGCCGCAGGTCGGCGACCGGCAAGGCCGACGGCAGCGGGCCCGCCCAATCGGCCGCGCCGCACCCCTCCAGCAGACTCAACGTGATGCGATACTCGCGCCGGGCCACCTCCAGATTCCCCGTGGCACCCCGGCACTGCGCCAGCTCAAAGTGGGCCGGCCAATAGTCGGGTCGCGCATAGATGGCGCGGCGCAGGTAGTCGATCGCCTCGCCCAAGACACCCTGGGCGCGGGCGATGCGCCCGCGCAGCACCAGGGCCTCCACCGACCATGCGTCCAACTCAAGCAGACGCTGCGCCGCCGTCGCCGCCCCCGCCAGGTCGCCCAGCTCCAACAAGAGATGGGCATGCAACGACTGGACCAACGCGGGCACCGCGGGCCCGGCGCAGACCGGGGACAGGACCGCGAGTGCCTGCGCGAAGCGCTCGGCCTGCGCCAGGGCCAAGGCCTGCCGATAGAGCGTCTCGGGGGCCGGTGCGACCTCCCGCGGCGGCGCGGGACGCGGTGTAGGAGGCGGCGGGGCCGGGGCAGGTATCGCCGAAACCAAGGGTTGCCGAGCACGCGCGGGCGGGACGCCCTCGCTCCTGTTGGCAAAATACCAGACCCCTTCATGCTCGGTCAGTGCCAGCAGCCCGAAGCCATTGGCCAGGGTTTCGGTGATGCCGACGATGAGGTAACCGCCCGGTCGCAACAGCGTACGCAGCCGCCGCAGCACCGACTCGCGGATGGTCGAGTCGAAATAGATCGAGAGGTTGCGATAGAAGATCACATCTTGGCCGTGCAGGTCGGCCGGATAGGGGTCGGAGAGCAGATTCAATGGGCGAAAGGCCACGCCCTGATGCAACGGCTCCGCGATCTGCCGCAGTTCGTCCGGCCCGGGGCTGAACCAACGCGCCATCAGTGCGGGGTCCAGCGCGCGGAAGGCATAGGGGCGATAGCAACCGAGCCGCGCCTGGGCGATGGCCTGGGGATCCAGGTCACACGCCTCGATCCGAAACAGCCGCGCGGCCGACTCACCCCAGCGCTCGCGCAGCGCCATCGCGATCGAATAGGGCTCCTCGCCGGTGGCACACCCGGCCGAGAGGATGCGCACCGGCGTCCCCGGGTCGCGGTCGCGCAGCAGACGCGGCACCAGGTGCTCGGTGAGCAGCCGCAGGTGTTGCGACTCGCGGTAGAAATAGGTCTCCTTGATGGTGAGCAGACCGGCCAGGTCGAGCAGTTCGGACGTATCCCCGTCCAGGCGCGCCAGATAGGCGTCCTCCCCCGCCACCCCGAGCGCCGCCATGCGCTCACCGATGGCGCGGCGCAACGCTGTCTCACCATGGCCCTCGAAGCTCAACCCCAGCCGCGCCCGCAGCAGGGCCTTGGTGGCGTCCAGGTTCACGCCGACCGCCCTCGTACGAACGCGGGCGCGCAGCCGACGAGCCGCACCAGTTCGGCCGCAATCGCCTCCAGTGGCAGCACCCGTTGCACGCCGCCGGTCGCAATCGCCTCCCGGTTCATACCGAAGACCACCGAGGTGCCCTCGTCCTGGGCGACGGTCGTCCCGCCGGCGGCGGCGATGGCGGCGATGCCCCGCGCCCCGTCGCGCCCCATGCCGGTCAAGATCACCCCGATCGAGCGCCGGCCGACCACCGCGGCCACCGAGCACAGCAGCCGGTCACAACTTGGCCGATAGATCTCGCTGGAGGCCCGCGGGCAGAGCTGGAGCGAGCGCCCCGGCACCAGGGTCAGATCGGTGGCCGAGTCCGCCAGGTAGATGTGGCCGGGCCGCAGCAACTCGCCCTCGCGGGCCAGCGTGACCGGGAGTGGGCAGAGTGCCGCGAGCCACTGGGCCATGCCGGCGGCGAAGCCGTCGGAGATGTGCTGGGCAATCAGCACCGGGGCATTGAGCCCCGCGGGCAGGGCCGGCAGCAGCCGCGCCAGGGCCTGGGGTCCACCGGTGGAGGAGGCAATGGCGATCACGGCGCCGCCTGCCTGGGCCGGGGCGTGGTTTGCGCCTGCCGCTGGGGCGGGGCCGGTCGCGTGACCCGCCCGCCCGCCGGTGTCGGCGCGGGCCCGCAGATGGCGGATCACCGGCACCCCGGACAGCAGCCACAACCGGTCGGTAAAGGCCCGTCCGTCGTCCAGGCCGGGCTTGAAGGTGGCATCCAGTGCGCCGCCGGCGACGGCGGCCATGGCATGGGCGGCATCGGCACAGTCGGAGACCACCAGGATGCGAGTCGCGCAGCGGTCCATGATCTCGGCGATGGCCCCGTACCCATCGAGCACCGGCATCCGCAGGTCCATGGTAATGATCGCGGGCAGCAGGCGCTGCGCCTGCGCCACCGCGGCGCGGCCATCCGCCGCCTCGCCGCAGACCGTGAGACGCGGGTCCTGCGCGATCAGGGCGCAGATCAGCCCCCGGGCGGTGTCGCTGTCGTCCACCACCAGGACGCGCACCGGCGCTGCGTTCATGTGCGGCTCCACTACGCCTGTGTTACGTCGCCGGCCGGCTCGCCCGTCGGCGCCCCATCGGTCAGGTGGAAGCGCCCCACCCGCTCATCGAGTTCGGACGAGAGGCGGGTCATGTCCTGGGCGATAGCGGCGATGCGCCGCACCGAGGCGGCGGTGTCGGCACTGGCCGCGACGATCTCGCGCAGGGCCACCACCACCTGGTTGCTGGCGGTGCGCTGTTGCTGGCTGGAGAGGCTGATCTGCTGGGCGGCGCGGGTGGTCTCGCCGGCCCCGTCCACCATGGCATCGAGCAGTTGCTGGGTCTGGGCAGACTCCTGCATTCCCTGCTCGATGCCCACAGTCCCCTTCTCGGAGGTCACCACCAGGCGGCTGATCGACTCCTGGATCTCGGCGACCTTGCCCGCGATCTCCCCGGTCGACTCGCTCACCGAGTCGGCGAGTCGGCGGATCTCGGTCGCCACCACGCTGAAGCGCCGCCCGGCCTCACCGGCGGAGGCCGCCTCCAGGGCGGCGTTGAAGGCGATCAGGCGGGTCTGATCCGCCACCGTGTCGATGATCTCCATGATGTGGGAGATCTCCTTGGACTTGCGCCCCAGGTCGAGTATCTCCTGCACCGCCGTCTGACTGTCGCCGCGGATGTCCGCCATCCGTGTCACCAATCGGTGCATGGCGTCCGCCCCCGCGCGGCTGTTCTCGAAGGTGCGCCGGGCCACCTCCACCACCGTCTCCGAATACTCGGCGATCTGGCTCGATGAGGCGGACAGCTCCTCCATGGTCGAGGTGATCTCGGCCACCGAGGCGGACATCTCACTGGAGTTGGCCGCCTGCCCGTCGACCGCCTGGGCGATATCCCGCGCCGCCCCGTGTACCGCGTCGGCCTTGGTCTCGACCTCGGTGACCAAGGCGTGCAGGTGCCGGCGCATCGCATTGGCGGCGCCCGCCAGTTCGGCCAGTTCATCGCGCCCGCTCCCCGGGATATCGCGGCTCAGGTCGCCCGCCGCCACCCGCGACACCCCGTCGGCCAGGGCGCGGATGCGCCGGCTCAGGGGGCGCGCGGTCAGCTGCGCAATCCCCAGACTGAGCAACAGGGCCAGCGCCCCGATCAGCAGCGACTGACGGGTGGCCGAGCGCAGCGCCGCCGCATAGGGTGAGCGGTCCCGCGCTACCTCCACCACCCCCAGTGGGACACCGGAGTAATCCCGGATGAGGGCGGCATAGACCGCCAGCGGCTGGCCGTCGTGCTCGATCTCAGCCAGTTGCGGCTCACCGGCCAGGGCCAGGCGCAGCCGCGCGTCATCGAGCAGCGGCCGGTCGCCGTAGGTGCCGGCGAAGGTCTCGAAGGCCCCGTTACGCAACAGATTCAGTCCGGCATCGACCCCAAAGTTGGCCTTGAACGCGGTGAAGAAGGGCCGGCCGAAGGTCATGCCGAACTCGACCACGCCGACATACTGCTCACCGTCGCGCAGCGGCACCATGCCACGCACCCCGAGTCCGGCCACCCCGACCTCGATCCCACCATGCGGCTCGTGGGTCCGACTGGTATCCACCACCGAGTGACGGATGGCCGACAGGTCGTCGCCGAACTTCTCGGGCATATGCACGCGCAGGAAGGAGGTGGCCGGCGCGCGATGGAATTGGAACTGCGCCGCCCCATAGTCCTTGGCCAGCACCTTAAAGGGTGGTACCAGCGCCTCCCGCAACCAGTCCCGGTCGCTGGCGGCGAAGCGCTGCTGCACCTCCGGGATGTTGGCCACCAGGGCGCTCAAGGTCTCCGCCAGCCGCGCCTGGGCCGCCACCGCCGCGGTGAGGCTCTCCATGGACTGGCGCAACTCCGCCCGCTCGGCATCGCTCACCACCGAGCGCAGACCGAGCAGGCTGCCATAGCTCAAGGCCCCGATCGCAATCAGGATCGCCAGGCCCATGCCGAGCGTGATGTTGGCCCAGAGACGCAGATTCTTGAACATCGTGGCAGCCTTGGTTGACCGCAGTGGCGGCAGGCTGCCAGTTTACGCGATTCGCTCGCTGCTGGTGACACCGCTCCGGCGGTGTCACCCAGGGGTTGGCCGCTGCGCGGCTCGGACTGATCGGCGCCCGCCAGGGCCGCGGTCAAGCGCTGCGGCCTCGCGGGGTATCAAGAAAGGGCCGTTGTCACGCCAAGGCGCCAAGCTCGCCAAGGTTTTTCCGTGTGTTATCAGCGTTGGGCCAGTCACCCGGCGGGTGATCGGGATAGTGGGTCTACCCTATCGTATTTCTTGGCGAGCTTGGCGCCTTGGCGTGAGCAATTCCCGGAGTTAGGTTTACGTCAGTGCCCAAAGGTCCACGAGATTGATCGTCACCGCCTCGAAAGGCGGCAGCGGCACCCGCGCGCCGCCCGCGAACCGCCTGCGAATGACGCGACTCAGCGGTAATAGATGTCCCGATACGCCAGATAGATCGCGATGGTCATCACCGGCACCAGGACCAGGAAGCCGAGCCCCAGGGTAGCCACACAGGCCAGCGACAGGGCCATTGCAATCAGGCCAAAGACCAGGAAGGACAGGACATTGCGCCAGCACCCCTGGAAGCTGAGTGAGAAGGCGCGCAACACCGGGACCGCATTCAGGGCCACCAGGGCGGGGGCAAAGAGGATGAGCATGGTCCAGACGCCGCCGACGAGCGTAAGGAACAACAGCGACACCAGTACCAGGGGTGCGAATTGTGCGAGTTGCGAAAGTTGCGCGGAGTCTAAGGCGTCTTGATGGGTCATGGCCGTGAGATCGGGACCGGCCGACGCCGCGACCAGCACCACGCCGAGGCCGACGAACAACCCGATGAGGAGCGCAAACCCGAAATTGCCCGCACCGATCAGGGCCAAGGCCCCGGGCTCGCGCTCAAACCCCGCGAACAGTTGCTTGACCGTGAAGCCCCCGCCCTGGTGCTGGGTGTGGGCGCCGATCATCAGGCCGCCGGTAAAGATGGGCCCCAGGACGACCATGGCGAGCCCGCCGACGAAGGGGACGAAGTTCAGGACAAAGGAGATCGCGAAGTAAACCAAGGTCGCACCGATCCAGGCCCAGGGCCGGTCGGTAAACAAATCCCAGGCCTCGGCGATCCAGCCCCAACCCCGACCGGCGGACACCGAGCGCGGGGGGTGCAGGCCCTCTCCGCCCCAGTCGTTCGCGGGCGCCCTGAGGTCGGCGGTCGGCGGGGCATAGGGGTTGTCGGGCACCGCGGGGCGCTTGGCCAGGACCACCGTGCGGTCCAGGTCGATCTCCAGCGACTGACCGGCCGCCGACATCCGGCCCTCGGGCTCCAGTTCGACCACGAGCCCGATCTCGCGCAGCTCGCCGGCATAGCGTTGCGCCTCAATCGCGTCCAGGCCGCACTTGAACACGCTGCGCCGCCCACCCAGGATCAGCTCCCGGGCGCGCTGCTGCGTCATCCGACAGCGCTCGGCAAAGGCCGTGACGATCTGCTCGGCGGCCAGTCCGGGGACCAGCTCGCCCATGAAAACGATACAGTAAAGGGGTGCCATCGCGCTCTCATTGCCTCCGCATTTGACTGGACTGGACTGGACTGGCGCTTGCTTGCCTTCAAGCAATAAACTCGCGCCTGATCCGGATACGCCGCGTGTCGGCGCAGCTATTTCGCATCAACAACAGCGACGGCGTGGCGCGGCATAAACTTCATGACGACGAGCGCAACCACCGCGACCGCAATCAAGATACCGGCCAATAACGGACGCACGAAAATCCACGCCACCGCAATCACCAGCATGGCCAACAGAAGCGCGACCAGGAAGGCCAACAAACCGGTTCCCATCGCAATCAAGTTACCCAGGAACGGCAAGACCGATCCCAACGCCGACAACGGACTAAGAATCATCGCCAGGCCGATCCACATCAACAAGAAGCCGCCGACGCGAATGATCCAGGTCATCACGACATTGTCATGTTGCGCAATCGCAAACATGGCGTTGGCATCCAGTAAACCCATTTGCAACAGGTCGACATCGCCACCCGCCTTGGTGTGATAGGCACTAAAGCTGTTACCCTGTTGCTGCGCGACAATACTGACATCGGCGGGATTGATCACCTTAAAACTGACTTGTAAATCGCCAACCTGGGGGTTGGCGACATAACTCCCCAGATAAAAACCATCACCCATCGGGGTGGGCGTCTTACCCGGCAGGGGCGCGGGCATTTGCAGCGCTCGAACCCGCAGGGCCTGGGCGCCGGACAGCCGACCGACCTGCGCCGCATTGAGCCTGAACGCGCCTAGCCTGACGTCCTTGGCCTGGAACGTCTCACTCTTATAGGGCATGACGGGATTGGTGTGCCCAACTGGATTCTTAAACCGACTGGAATCGATTGGATCGCCACTCCATTGCTTACTGTAGGAATACGTCTTGGTCGTGGTCTTGGTGCCGCCGAGTTGTTCTTTGGTCTCGGTTGCTTCCGATTCCTTCCATTGATACATAGTAACCACCCGCTGCAATTCAATGGCAGGGGCACTCACACCGAACACCTCATCCTTGAGTATTTCATCGGTGGTGGCCAGACCACTGACATGGACCAGCCGACCATCATTCGCCGGATTGACAGCGTCCGCCGCCACCGCGACCACCACACCCTGGCTTTCCTTTAAACTATTGTAGCGCTCAACGGAATTGCCTTCATTCCACCACAACAACGGGAAAGCAGCAACAAACAGGAGCAAGCCAAACACAATGGACTTGAACGAGCCGCCAATGCGACTAAACCAGGTTTGACTGGTCACCTCGGTGTAAGAATCATCGGACATGACACACCTCTACTCTTCTAGCATTGGAACAGGATGGGGACCACCATCAGCCTTGATCGTCGTTCCAAGCGAAGCCTCGGGACGCATAGCGTCCAACACCTGAGTGACACCGCTCGCGCGGTGTCACGAGAGGCACGAGAGGTAGACTCAGGCGGTGACCCGTTTCAACCAGCTCAGGATGCCGGGCTCGGCCTCCCATACATCCCGCATGGCCTCGCGATACATCCAGGCCTGGTCATCGCCGCCCGGGGTGACCCCGACGGGGCTCAAGCGCGGCCGTTTGATGCGCTTGCGGGTGAGATAATGAGGAATGCGCGGCAACCGGTGGACCGCGGTCCCCAGGGCGGTGCGCGCCCGCTCCTGCTCGCCTAGCCGATAGAGTGCCAACACCTCGCCGTAGGCCAGGTCGGCGAGCAGATCGTCCGGGAAGCGGCGCACCAGGGCCAGGGCCTGCTGGTCCTCGCCACAGCGCAGGTAGTGGTTCATCAGCTCGGCGCGCACGCCGTGGTTGTCCTGGGGGTTGAGCCGCAGCAGGGTCTCCAGGGTGAGGGCCGCGCCCTGGGGCTGGCCCTCCTCCAACTGACACAGATAGCGCCGGAACAGCAGCCGCAGGAGCGGCCGGTTGTGCTGCCGCGCCCACGGCAGATAGTAGGCAGCCTCCGGCGGCAGGGCGCCGGTCACGAGCATCCAGGCCCGCTCGACCAGCGGACGCAGCAGGGCGTGTGAGATCCAGGGCAGCGTACTCTCCGGGTGCTCGTAGAGCGCGGTGGCCAGGTCGTCCAGACAATCGAGGCTGTCGGCCGCCTCCGGGTGGGCCAGCAGGAAGTCGCTCCACTGGGCGGACTGCCAGACCCGCCCCTCATCGGCCAGCGTCAGTCGGATGGACTCGGGCTTACCGCCGGGGAAGAGCGAGCGCCACTGGGCCTCCAGGCGCCGCACCGCTGCGGGCGGGCGCAGCTCGGCGGGGATGCCGAAGAACTCCAGCGGCCGACGCCGCACCCGTCCCAGCGCATCGTCGAGCAGTGGGAGCTGGCCCGCCGCAACCGGTTCGCGCGGCGGCCGCACCGGCACCAGCCGATAGTCCGGCAGGGGCCGGGCGGTGGCCACCGACACCCAGTCGTACAGGTCCAGCAGGATCGGGTCGAGTGCATCGGCCTGGCTGTCGACCAGGGCCTCCTGGGGGTCATCGACCGCCTGGGTCAGGAACTCCATGAACCCCTCGTCCCGGAACCCGAGCCGGCGCAGCCGGTGCAACCAGAAACTCGCCCGTGCCCGCGCCAGGTCGTCGCGGTGCTGGGCGGCGAGCAGGGTGATCTCCAGGAGCGCCGTCCCCGGGTTGTCCGGGTCGCTGCGCAAGGCGGTGGCGAAGGCGGTTTGGGCCCCCGCAAAATCGCCCTCGTCGATATACATGGTGGTGCGCCGCTGCCAGGCGGCGGCCTTCAGCGCACGGCCGCCCTCCTGGCCCAGGCGCTCCATGAAGGCGAGCTTCTTGCGCCAATGGTCGAGCCGGTCATAGGCGTCGCAGAGCACGTCGAAGGCCGGTTCATAGTCGCCATCGAGGTCCGCCACGCTACCGGCGAAGAGCGGCTCCAGCAGGGCGACGGCACGGCCGGGTCGATCCTGCTCCAGCCAGCGGTCGGCCAGGCGGGCCAGCAGTGGACGGGGGATGGCCCCCGACGCCAGTGCATCCTGGAGCGTGCGCTCGGGCAGCTCATCGAGCAGCAGCTCCCAGATCAGCTCGCTGGAGAGCTCAGGGAGGTCGTCGACCGCGCCGCAGCAATAGCGATAGCGCTCGCCCGACCCGCAGGGACAGGCCGCCTCGGGCCAGGGGGTCGGCAGCGGCTGGAGGCTGAAGCCCTGATCCGGACGGGGGGTGGCGTTCCAGATCGAGGTGGCGAGCAGGTGGGCCAGGCGTCGGATCTCCACCGTGTCGAGCCCGTAATCGTACAACCCCAGGCCCTGCGGTACCTCGACCTCGGCCCAGGCAAAGAATTCCTGCGGCGTCGCGCCGTTGATGATCTGACGCACCGCGAGCAGGATAACCTGCTCGAAGCGCTCGGTGTCTGCGGTCTCATGGTGGAACATGGTGCGTTCCTCGTACTTCAAGTGGCGATCCGATAGCGCGCTTCTGGGATCGGACGTCAGCGTTCTGCGGGGGATTCTACCCCGGTTGCACGTCGCCGTGTCGACCCCGCATCGCCCTGCGGCCAACGGGCGGCCGCCGACCACTGTGAATCCTGAGAAATCCTGTTAATCCTGTCCCATTACTTGCCGTCGCTATGGTTCTCGAACATAGGCACTGAGTGCAACCCCTGCTTGGTCTGAGGCGCAGCGCCTTTACAGTTATAGTGGCGCACTGCCCGCAAATCCCTCGTCATTACCCCCACCGAGTGCATGCCATGGCCGAGTCCCAGGTCAGAATCTTCGTCTCCTCGCCGGCCGACCTGGACCATGAGCGCGGCCTGATCAAGGACATCGTCGACCAGCTCGCCCAGGAATATCTACCCTATTTCAAGCTACAGGCCGTGCTCTGGGAAGAGGAGGCACTGACCGCCGCCCAGAGCTTCCAGGCCGGGCTGGCGCGTCCTGCCGACTGCGAAATCGTGCTGGTGATGCTGTGGACCCGCCTGGGCACCCCGCTCGCGGACGACCCCTATGGCGGGATGACCGGCACCGAATGGGAGTTCGTCGACGCGGCCTTGATCATCGTTCCGGCCACCCCCGGTTACGCCGCCACCAGCAGGAGCGCGGACGACTTGGGCGGACGGGGCCGTCGGCGCGCTGGTGACGGAGGCAACGGCATGCGCTGGAGCACCTGCGCGAACAGCGTTTCGT
>NZ_CAJAXH010000099.1 GCF_903946935.1 uncultured Thiodictyon sp. | reverse complement strand
GTTGACGCTCGCGATCGGTTACGAGGACAGGCGCAGGACGAAGCAAGGGCATCGAAAAAACCAGAGTAGATCACGAAGTTTGCATCTTACAACGCGCTCTTCAGAAACGGTATTAGGATTTTCATCCTGCGGTACTAGGTTTTCTGTTCCGTTGCGCCCTAGACCCCTTGCAGCAAATGGAGCGGCTGCAACACTGGTTGGAGCCCGTGCGGCACCCGGTGGTCATCGAATTGGGGGCCGGGACTGCGATTGCCACGGTGCGGCACTTCAGTCAGGAGGTGATTCATGACTGGGGCGGGAGACTCATTCGCATCAACCCGACAGAATGTCGAGTGTCGGGCGGGTTAGATGTAGGGCTGGCATGTGGGGGGCTGGAGGGCTTGAGTATGATAGATAAATACCGGAAAGGCTAAGTAAACCACGCGTCTATATTATGTCTTAACTGAGATCTGAGTAATTGATCTGAGTCTGGATATTTTCCTCTTCATCAATGGGGTCGCATGGGCGCTTTGAACTGCTAACAAGAGCAAGCCTCCGGACTTTTGGGGGTGGTTAACTCAATGACTGGTCTAAAGAGAAAAACATGGAACTGCAATCCTCGCAGCTAGTGAACAATACAAGTCATAGCATCGACGAACTGCTGGCAATCGCCGGCGCGGTGCGCAGCATTCTTGTGATATCAGCATACACTGACATTTATACAATAGATAGGCTTATTTCCTTTGCAAGGACAGCTCATGATAACCGAACTCTGCCGACCCTTCGTGTTTACATCGATTATTCGTCCAGCGGATTTACTACCAATCCTGAGATAGAGACTGCTCTGAAGCGTTGCGCTTTGAGAATCGAAAGGTATTGTGACGAGGATAGCGGCATCTATCTCGTACGCACTGGGGGCTTGTTCCATAGCAAATGCTATTTGGTGCAAGGTAACCTGGAGCAACGCCTGATTGTGGGGTCCATGAACGCTACGCATAAAGGGCTAACCGAAAACGAGGAACTCGTTTTCAATGGCGTCTCACGCATCGGCGCTAACGGCTATGTTGGTCATATGATTGAGTGGGTGAATCAGGTATATGTTCCTCGACTTACGGAGCGTTCCGATAAGATCACTCAACAATCAGAGATTTATCATTACCCAACTACGATGCGTCAACTGCTATTAGACGGCTGGCTCTATTACGAGACAAAAGAGCAAGATCCTTTTCGCTTTACCCTGAATCTGCCAGAGGAAATACTGGAGTCACGTGCGGCGCTTCATCCAATGCTTCCCGCAACGATTGTCGATGCAGTTTCTGTAGTGGATTTGATTACTGGAGAAATAGAAAATGGCGGGTTGGGCCATAGCTTTCGAGAAAAAGGGAAAAGCAAAGAGTCATGGCGTCGCTACTGCGTCGAAACCTGCTACGGTTTCTGGTCGCCGAGTTGGTATGAGGATGAGATAGAGCAAATTCTGAAAAATCGTTTCGATGCGCGAGAACCCTATTATTCTGATTTAAAAGACTACTTGGAGAACAATAAGGAAAAAGTCAGCACTCAGTTCAAGGCTTTTTCCGAGCAACTCCGCAATCACATAACGAGGGACTTCCATCAGGCTAAGTGGGATGCGTATGACGGCGGGCGACTCATGGAGAGCTGGTTGAAATGGTACGATACAATGCTAAGAAAGCTGAGTAACGAGCAGCATTATTTTCGTATGGTGTTGGGTATTTCTTGGGCATCGGTACCCGATGTTTGGAGCGACCCCATCGCTACCGATGAGTTTCAAAACTCATTTCTTGAATCGTTGAGGTATTATTGGTCAAAATCTTATGCTATGAAAACGTCAAAGGTGGCGGCATGCGCTATCGCGTCAAATCTTGAGATCGACATGCAAGATGCTGATGATATCGAAAACGCAAGACTAAAGAGTCGCATTGAAAGATGGTGTCGAAAAAATAGGAGTCATAGCATATTTGAATCCGCCCGTAGGGCGCAATAGCGCAGCGTATTGCGCTGAATGTCGGCAAAATGCGTCGGCTTGATCCTTGAAGTCGCCATGCGACGCAATATGGGTGTCGCCGACATCGGCGCCTGTCCTCATGCTCCTGGTGGGCGCCTTATTTCACCCTACGACAATCCAGGCGTTCGAGGCTTAGGGGGAGCAGGTTGAAACTCGCCGGAGTCGATAGATACTGCGTGGCCCAACGTCGTCCTCATCTAGAGATAGACAGCAATGTATCCACCTGTCCGGCTGGGTCTAAAATAGTCCTATTCTGACATAATGCGCTTCATCCCGCGGAAACGGATCTTGCTCTGTCCACCCTTCTTGCTTTAGGTCGGAAATGATATGTTGCCTTGCAACGGGGCCTGCTTCTTCACCAAACAGCCCGATTGCCTGTTTTATTCCTGCCTCGTGATGCCTGACTCGGCGGTGTCGCATCTTATATTGTTCGCTGGTATGGAATTCGTCTAACCAGCGATGCACTTCATCATAAGGCTTGCCGAAAAGCGTTATCGACTCTCTGCAATGCTCTTCAAATGTTGACATTTTTTCACCTTGACCTGAGCAGTGGGCAATGCTATTAAGTTAAGCCGTTCGTGGTTCGACAAGCTCACCACGAACGGCTTAAGCTCAGTGGGTTAAGGATTCGCCGTTCACCCTTCGACAAGCTCAGGGCGAACGGCGAATCCTTAACTTATTGGCATTGGGGCAGTGGGTGCATCGTAGCCTGTCGGTTGTGATCGCGCAACGTATTGCCCCGAAAGTTGGTAATGCGGAATTCGCTTGGTGATTAGCCTCGAAACGCAGCGGCCGGCTGCGAGATTGCCGGCCTTGGTCATCACACGGGCCGGTGCATCAACCGCGAGGTCGCTGGTCCGCACAGCGGACCCTACGGGCGCGGCGCAGGCCGTAGGGTCCGCTGTGCGGACCGATCGCCGCTGACAGGAACGATGAATAAGGTCCACGCTCGCGAGACAACCATGATGTTTAAGCTACCCTTTAAGTTGGCCTTGCTCTTGCTGGCCGCCGTCTCCGGCGGCGTACTCTGGCAACAGGGCCAACTGGCCGTGCTTGCGTTGAGCCGCATCGACCCGGTACCGGAAACCCGGGAGATGGTGGCCGTGGGGCACTATGCCGAAGCGGCAGGCTATCTCGATTTCTTCATGGAATACGACTACGTCAACCAGGACCCCGCCGCGCAGGCCCTCCACGCGCAGATCGAACAGGAGCGTGGTCGCGTCGCCTATCAGGCCGGAAAGTTGAAAGAGGGGCTCTTTGATGGGACGAGCGACGAGACCATCGGTCAGGCCGTCGGGGTCGCGAGCGACTTGTTTGTCATCGGCGATCTGCGTGACCTGACCAAGCAGGCGATCAACTGGGGGCAGGGTGGGGAGGTGGATGAGGTGGTTGCCGCGCTCGCCGGCATCGGTGTCGCTGCCACCACGGCGCAGGTGGTGAGTGCGATGGCCACCGTGGGGACCGGCGGGGCGGCGGCACCCGCAGCGGGGGCGACGACGGTGGTCAAGGGCGGGGTCATCATGCTGAAGGCCGCGAAAAAGCTCGGTAAGTTTCCGCCCTGGCTCGGTAAGGCGGTGCTCGATGGCGCCGCGGCGGTCAAGCGGTCCGGTAAGCTGGATCCGGTGTCCGACCTGTTCGGCAATGTCTATACGTTGGCGAAGACGCGCGGCGGTTTCGAGCTGTTGAGTCATACCATCGATGCCTCATCGCTGCGGCGCATGGCGACATTCACCGAGACTTTCGGCAACCAGAGTGCGACGCTCTACCGGATCGGCGGCGACCAGGCGCTGAAGGTCGCGCAGCGTGCCGGGGATCTGGGGGTCGCAACGATTAAACAGGCGGCGACCTTTGGCCAGGGCGGATTGCGATTGCTGGATAAGCTCGGTACCTTCCGCTTTATAAAGTTCTCGGCCCGCGCCGGGAAGATTGCCTATAAGGGCGATGCGATCCAATTGCTCGCGCGCCTGCTCATGGGGCTGCCCAATTGGCTGTTGTATCTGTTTGTTGGGGTCGGTGCCGCGGTCTGGGTTCCTTGGGGCTGGGTGGCAAGGCTGCATAAGCCTGGGTGATTGGCACTGAAACGCAGCGGGGCCTTGTACCTCAATTCGGCACGTTCGCCCTATTCTGCGAGCCCGCGACCGCCGAGAGGTTGCCTTCCCTGGACTGGATTCCGGCGTCCCGGCCGGAATGACGCCTCGCGGCCGCAATGATGATCCTAGAAAGAGCGGTTTGTCGCGCCAAGGCGCCAAGCTCGCCAAGGCTTGTTAGTGCGTTATCCGCGCTGCGACAGTCACCCGGGGGGTGAACTGGATAGTGGCTCTACGCGATTGCATTTCTTGGCGAGCTTGGCGCCTTGGCGTGAGCAATTCCCGGGTTTAGGATAATCAAGACCCTCAGCGGCCGGCTGCGCGGCGTTGGTCATCGTTCCGGCCACTCGCCCCAGAGACAAGCCAGATTTTAGCGTTCTCTGCGTCTCGACGCCTCTGCGTGAGACAGTATTGACTCACGCAGAGACGCGGAGGCGCAGAGGAAGATGAGAATGGCGGCGGCTGGCCGGAACGATGACCAAGGCCGGTTCATGGTGCCTGACGTCGGGGTCGCGAGCGATTCATCGGCGATTCATCATCTGGGTCCGTGGGAACCAACCCCGCTTAGTAACGGTGCAGAAACAAGTTATACACGATAATTCGACGCGAAACCTTGTAAAACAGTCTGTTGCGCTAAAGCAACGCGCCACTTGTTAGTGAACCGTCCCTTAGGGGGTGCCGGCCACCGCTTATTTCGCGTTGCCCGCGTCGCCCGCGGGGGCTGCGGCGATCAGCCGCCGCAGGGCGTCCGCAATGTCGCGACTCAGGGTCCCCAACGCGCGGCTGTGGGCGGCGGCGAGGGCCTCATAACCCGCCCCAGTGACCGGTTCGCGCACGCGGGTGCGCCCGGTCTCGCTGCGCCCGTCCTGGGTCCGGCGCACCGTCCAGACGGCCCCCAGGGTGGCCGCCTGGTCCGGGACCGAGGTGAATCCCTGCACATCGATCAGCACCCGATAGGCGGCCGCCATGTCGGTCGTCTGGGGAAAGCGCGTCACCCGCGCGGTGGCGAGCAAGTCGGCCAGATTCTCCGCCACCACGCGCGCAATGTTGTCCGCGAGCGGGGCGGCCCAGCGCTCGGTCTCCTGCGGGCGTACCCGATTCGCTCCCTCGCTGACCAGGATCTCGGGGCGGTCCACCTGCGCCGGGATGGACACGGGCCCCACCGCCACGGCCACCCCCCCGGACGGAGGGGCAACCCCAGCACCAGGGGCCAGGGCGCTGCTCAGGGTGTAGAAGTGCGACGGCGGCGAGGCACAGCCGGCGATGAAGAGCCCCAGGGCGGCGAGTGCGATGCGTGGACGGGTCATTGGTTCTCCTGGCCCTTGCCCCGGATCAGGGCCTCGGGGTGGCGCTCCAGATAGTCGGTCAGGACCCGCAGTGAGCGCGCCGTGCGGGCGACCTCCTGTAAGGCGTCGCGCAACTCCTGCTGGCCCGGGGCATCCGGACTCAGCAGGGTCGCATTGGTATCCTTGAGCACGCGCTGCGCGGTGGCGAGCGTGCGGTCCAGGCCGGCCAGGGTCTGGCTCACCTCGGGCAGGGTCTTGGTATCCGCCGCCTTCAGCACGGCGTCCAGCGTCTTGATGGTCTTGTTCAGTTCGTCGGCGATGCCATCCAGCGGCATCTTGTCCACCTTGACCAGGATCTTGTCGACCTGAGCCAGGACGCCCTGCACCTGCGCCTCGATCGCGTCGAAGCCGCCCGCCAACACCGGGATCACCAGGGGGTCCTGGTCCCAGTCGAGCTTCTCCCGGGGGGCCTCGGGGTGATAATCGAGCGACACAAAGCGCTCACCGGTCAGCAGATTGCCGCTCTGCACCTGGGCGCGCAGCCCCAGGTCATCCACCTGGTGGCGGATCAGCTCGAGCCGCGCCGCCGGCCCCGCGTCCATGAAGGCCCGGCCCGCGCCCGCCTGGGCCCCGGCCAGACGGGCGAGCAGTCGCTCGGGAAAGAAGGTAATGAGCACGCGCGGGCGAAACTTCCGGGTCTTGGGGTCCAGGGCGACGCCGATCTCCGACACCTCCCCCGCCGACAGACCCAGGAGCTTCACCGGTGCCCCCACCCTGAGCCCCGCCGCCGACTCGGGGTAGAGTAGATAGCGGCGGGCGACCGGGTCGGGCTGCCGCATGGCCGCGGCGCGGGAGCCGTAGAGGGTAAAGACGGCATTCTCTGAGGCCGGCTCGCCGCCGGTCGCGAAGGCCGGTGCGTCGAAGGCCAGGCCGCCGGCCAGGATCGACACCAGGGACTGGGTACGCAGTTCCAAGCCCTCGGCGTTCAGGGTCAAGTCGATGCCGCTGGCGTCCCAGAAACGGGTCTCGGTGGTGACATAACGCTCGTAAGCGGCGTTGATGAAGACCGTGACGTCGATCCCGTCGCCGTCCGGCGCCAGGGCATAGGCGGCGATCTCGCCCACCGTGAGTCGGCGGTAGTAGATCGGTGCCCCGATCCCGAGCGAGCCCAGGTCATGGGCCTTGAGCAGGAACCGCCGACCCGGTTGATCGGTAATGGCGGGCGGGGTCTCCAGCCCGACGAACTGGTGCTGTTCCCGGGTGGACCGCCCGACCTGCATCCCGATGTAATTGCCCGAGAGCAGGGTGCCCAGACCGGAGACCCCGCTCAAACTGACGCGCGGCGCAACGATCCAGAAGCGGGCATCCTCCACCATGAGGCCGCGCGCGCTGCGGTCCACCTTGACCGTCACGGCGACCTTCGAGAACTCCTGGGCCAGTCGGACCTCAGTCACCTGGCCGATATCGACGTCCTTGTATTTGAGCACGGTCTTGCCGGCCGCCAGACCGCCCGCCGCGTGGAACAGGATGGTGATGGTCGGGCCCTCGGTCAGCACCCGCTGGACGGCGATGCCGATGGCCACCGCGGCGGCCAGGAGCGGGACGATCCAGACGAACGCGACCCGCCGCCGCGGCGGCTCCACGATGGCCTGCGGCAGGTCGCCGGCGTTTAAGGGTTGTTCCGCGGGTTCAGTCATGGGTGGATTCCAATGGGTTGCGATCCCAGAGCAGCCGGGGATCGAAGGACTCCGCCGCCAGCATGGTCAGGACCACCACGGCCCCGAAGAACACCACCCCGAGGCCGGGCTGCACCGACATCAGGGGCGCGAGTTGCACCAGGGCCACGGTGAAGGTATCGACGAAGATATCGAGCATGGACCAGCGCCCGATGAGACGCACCAGCCGGATCGTCCGCATCCGCGCGCGTTCGCCCCCGAGCGCGCGGCGCTGCACCGCGATCAGGAGCCAGGCGATCGCCAGCAGCTTGCCAAGCGGGATCAGCACGCTCGCAATCAGCACGATCAGGCCCAGGGGCCAGGAGCCCGAGGTAAAGAGAAACACCACCCCACCCATAATGGTGTCGGGGGTCGCGCTGCCCGCGACGGTGGTGATCATCACGGGCAATGCGTTGGCGGGGATGTAGCAGATGGCCGCGGCGATGGTCAGCGCCCAGGTGCGCTGGATGGCGTCCGGGTGCCGCCGGTGCAGGCTGGCACCGCAGCGTGGGCAGTGACCCGGCACCGTGTCGCTGGCCGGACGCGACAACAGGCCACAGGTGGCGCAGGTGGTCAGGCCCAGGTGGGCGGCAGTGAGGCCGGCGCTCGTCACCGTGGCGCTATCCGGGGCGGCGTCTCGTTGCCGACCCAGGTCACCCGCTCCCAGATCGCGCCGGGGTCGAAGCTGACCGCGATGGCCGCCAGCAGCACCGGCAGGGCGCCGGCGGCATAGAGTCCGACCCCGGCGGTCACCGTTGCCAGCTCCGCGATCTTGACCAGCGCCACCAGCAGGCCGAGCAGCATCACCTCCGGCATGGCCCAGGGTTGCAGGTGTCCAGCCAGTCGCAGCAGGGTGCCGACCCAGGGCGGGGCGGGCGGGCGCCGGACGGCGGTCAGGACCGCGAGCATGAACAGCAGGTAGGCGCCCGGGGCGATGGCAGCGCAGATCGCCACCAGGGCGCCGGTGAGCGCCTGACCCTGGCTCCACATGGTGAGTGCTCCGCCAAGGATGGTCGTCTGCGCGGCGCGTCCCGCGACCGCGAGCCCCATCAGGGGCGTGGTATTGGCGACGATCAAGACGATCGCCGCCGCGACCGTGAGGGCGAGCGGTCGCTCGATGGGATCGACCGGCGCGGTGGCGAGGACCTCACCGCAGCGCGGGCACCGGACCCGGGCGCTGGGCCCCAGCCTGGGCAGGCATTGGAGCAGGTCGCAACCCGGGCAAGCGACCGCCGGTTGCCTTGACGCCGACGCCGCCCGGTCGGCGTCGTCCAAGCGAATTTTCCCATCGGTTCCAAGCATCGCGGTCTGTTCGGGGTTGTCTTAGTCAGCGATCGTCTGCGCTAGTTTGCCGGACTACACAGGCCTTGTACAGACGTCGAGCGGATCGCTCCCGCCGTCCGCCTTGGAGCAAAACCTCATGCATCCGCCTGCCATCGCCTCCCGGGCCTTGATCAATATTCCGGCCACTTGGGCTCGCCGGCTGCGTGGTCAGGCCATCTTGGCCTGACACCGTCAGGGCTGGAAGCCCTGACTACGCACGCCACTGGCCGGGATTATGATCGACGCTGCCTCCCGCACCTCCGCGGATCGTCGTGAGGCGTGACACGCGGGGCGGCGGACGCAATGCGGGCTAGATGTACTTCACTTCCAGGATTTCCAACTCACGCTTGCCGCCGGGGGCATCCACCAGGGCGACATCGCCCTCGCTCTTGCCGATCAATGCGCGGGCGATGGGTGAGTTGATGGAGATCATGCCTTGCTTCAAATCGGCCTCGTCTTCGCCGACAATCTGGAAGGTACGCTCCTCATCCTTCTCGACCTCCAGCACCTGAACAGTGGCACCGAACACCACCCGCCCGGTGGGCGGGAGTTGGGTGACGTCGATGATATGGGCGTGACTGAGCTTGCCGTCGATGTCCTTGATGCGACCCTCGATAAAACTCTGCTGCTCCCGGGCGGCGTGGTATTCGGCGTTCTCCTTGAGGTCGCCGTGGGCGCGCGCCTCACTGATCGCCTCGATCACCCGCGGGCGCTCGATGCGCTTGAGCCGCTCCAATTCATCACGCAATTTCTCAGCGCCCCGCGCCGTGAGAGGTACCTTACTCATCAGTGCAATCCTCAGTGTAGATCTTGTAACCGATTGACGCTCAAGATGTCCAATTGTTTCAGGGCCAGGCAGGTAGCCTCTGCACCGGCAATCGTCGTCGTATAACTGACCTTGTGCTGAAGCGCGGCGCGGCGAATCTCGGCCGAATCGGCAATCGCCTGGGCGCCCTCGGTGGTGTTGACGATAAAACTCACCTCACGATTCTTGATCATATCGACGATGTGAGGGCGCCCCTCCATGACCTTGTTGACAATGACACAGGGCAGTCCGGCCTCATGCACCGAGATGGCCGTACCGCGGGTGGCATAGAGGGTGAAGCCCAGGGCCAACAGGTCGCGGGCGACCCGGATCAAGCGCGGCCGGTCGGCCGCCCGTACGCTCAACATCGCGTTGCCCTTGACTGGCAGCAGGGTGCCGGCCCCTTCCTGGGCCTTGGCATAGGCCTCGCCGAATGACTCGCCGACCCCCATCACCTCGCCGGTGGACTTCATCTCCGGACCCAGCACCGTATCGACGCCCGGGAATTTGATGAAGGGGAAAACGGCCTCCTTCACGAAATAGTGCTTGGGCTTGATCTCCTTGGTGCAGCCCTGCTCCGCCAGCGACTTACCCGCCATGCAGCGGGCGGCGACCTTAGCCAGCGGCAACCCGATGGCCTTGGAGACGAAGGGTACGGTACGCGAGGCGCGGGGATTGACCTCTAAGATATAGATGTCGTCCCCCTTGATGGCGAACTGGGCATTCATCAGCCCCACCACATTGAGCCCATGCGCCATCTGCGCCATCTGCACGCGCATCCGGTCCTGCAGCGACTGCGATAGGGTATAGGGCGGGAGCGAACAGGCGGAGTCGCCGGAATGCACGCCGGCCTGTTCGATATGCTCCATGATGCCGCCGATCAGCACATCCTTGCCGTCGCAGATAGCGTCGACATCGACCTCGATGGCATCATCCAGAAAGCGATCCAGGAGCACCGGCGACTCATTGGAGACGCGCACCGCGTATTTCATATAGCGGTTCAGCTCAGTCTCGTCGAAGACGATCTCCATCGCCCGCCCACCCAGGACATAGGACGGTCGGACCACCAGCGGATAGCCGATGCCGGCGGCCTTCGCCACCGCCTCGGCCTCGCTGCGGGCAGTGGCATTCGGCGGCTGCATCAGCCCCAATTGGTGGATCAACTGCTGAAAGCGCTCACGGTCCTCGGCCCGGTCGATGGCGTCCGGGGTCGTGCCGATGATGGGCACCCCATTGGCCTCCAGGGCGCGGGCGAGCTTCAACGGCGTCTGGCCGCCGTATTGGACGATGACCCCCAGGGGCTTCTCCTTGTCCACGATCTCCAGCACGTCCTCCAGGGTCAGCGGCTCGAAATAGAGCCGGTCGGAGGTGTCGTAGTCGGTGGAGACGGTCTCCGGGTTGCAGTTGACCATGATGGTCTCATAGCCGTCCTCGCGCATGGCGAGCGCGGCATGGACACAGCAATAGTCGAATTCGATCCCCTGACCGATCCGATTCGGGCCGCCCCCCAGGACCATGATCTTTTGCCGATCGGTCGGGCGCGACTCGCACTCCTCCTCGTAGGTGGAATACATGTAGGCGGTGCTGGAGGCGAATTCCGCGGCGCAGGTATCCACCCGCTTATAGACTGGGCGCACCCCCAATGCGCGGCGCAGGTCGCGGATCGCCTGCTCGGTGTCCCCGATGAGGCGCGCCAGCCGGCGGTCGGAGAAGCCTTGACGCTTCAGCGCCAGGAGACGGTCGGCATCCAGTGCCGGCAGACCGGCCGCGCGCACCTGCGCTTCCGTCTCCACCAGGTCTTCAATCTGGGCGAGAAACCAGGGATCGATCTGGCACAGTGAATGGATCTCGTGGCAGTCCATACCGAGACGGAAGGCGTCCGCCAGATAGAAGATGCGCTCGGCCCCGGCCTGACGCAGCTCGTGTTTGATGATCTTCCGGGCATCCTGGTGCTTGAGATCGACCACCTCATCGAGCCCGTAGCGGTCGGTTTCCAGCCCCCGGAGGGCCTTCTGTAACGACTCCTGGAAGGTCCGCCCGATCGCCATGACCTCGCCCACCGATTTCATCTGGGTGGTGAGCCGCGCGTCGGCCTGGGGGAATTTCTCAAAGGCAAAGCGCGGGATCTTGGTGACCACATAGTCGATCGACGGCTCGAAGGAGGCCGGGGTCGCCCCGCCGGTGATGTCATTGCGCAGCTCATCGAGCGTATAGCCCACCGCCAGCTTGGCCGCGACCTTGGCAATGGGGAAGCCGGTCGCCTTGGAGGCCAGGGCGGAGGAGCGTGAGACGCGCGGATTCATCTCGATGATGATCATGCGCCCGTCGTCCGGATTGATGGCGAACTGGACGTTGGAGCCGCCGGTATCCACCCCGATCTCGCGCAATACCTTGAGCGAGGCGTCGCGCATGATCTGATATTCTTTATCGGTCAGGGTCTGGGCCGGGGCCACCGTGATGGAATCACCGGTATGGACCCCCATAGGGTCGAAATTCTCGATGGAACAGATGATGATGCAATTGTCCGCATGGTCGCGGACCACCTCCATCTCGTATTCCTTCCAGCCGAGGGCCGATTCCTCGATCAGCAACTCATGGGTGGGCGACAGGTCCAGGCCGCGCCGACAGATCTCCTCGAACTCCTCCTGATTGTAGGCGATGCCGCCGCCGCTCCCACCCATGGTAAAGGAGGGCCGGATGATGGACGGGAAGCCGATGGGGGCCTGGACCTGGATCGCCTCCTCCAGGCTGTGGGCAATGGCCGAGCGCGGCATATCGAGCCCGATCTTGCGCATGGCCTTGCGGAAGAGATCCCGGTCCTCGGCCTTGTCGATGGCCTCGCGCGAGGCCCCGATCAGTTCCACCCCGAAGCGTTCCAGCACGCCCTGGCGCACCAGATCGAGTGCGCAATTGAGCGCGGTCTGCCCGCCCATGGTGGGCAGCAGGGCGTCCGGCCGCTCCTTCTCGATGATGGCGGCCACCGCGCGCCAGGTGACCGGCTCGATATAGGTGGCGTCCGCCATCTCCGGATCGGTCATGATGGTGGCGGGATTGGAGTTCACCAGGATGACCCGAAAGCCCTCCTCGCGCAGGGCCTTGCACGCCTGCGCCCCCGAGTAATCGAACTCGCACGCCTGGCCGATGACGATCGGCCCGGCGCCGATGATCAGGATACTATGAATGTCGGTACGTTTTGGCATTCTGGATTTATTGTCCGCAAATGAACGCGAATGAACGCAAATTTAAGAGAAGAATGCCTTTCGCTCGGCTGCTTGGTTGGCATGGACAGGCGATCAAACGCAGTCAGCGTCGTCATGACGCCAAACCAGCCGCCGCATTTCCAGTTTCGGCGCACCGAAATTGAGCAATAGACCGACACTCAGCCCAGATGCCCGCAGATAATTCATGACCTGCGCCTCATGATCGGCTGTCAATAGCTTCAGGGCCTTGAGTTCAACCAGCAAGCGGCCTTCAACTACCAAGTCGGCAATGTAGTTGCCAACCAGCCGACCCTTGTAACTCACTTTCAGCGGGGCTTGGCGCTCGAACCGGATACCTTGGTCTGCCAACTCGATGCAGAGGGCATTTTCATAAACAGCCTCCAAGAACCCGACGCCCAACGTATTACTGACCGCAAATGCACACCCGATGACACGTCTGGAGATGGGCACGGGAATGCCGCTGCCCCCCTCCCCATTTGCGTTCATTTGCGTTCATTTGCGGACACTATTTTATCTTTCTGCATCAACGCGATGAAGTGGTCAAAGACGGGCGCCACGTCGTGCGGTCCCGGGCTGGCCTCGGGATGGCCTTGGAAGCTGAAGGCCGGGCAGTCGCGGCGCTGGATGCCTTGCAGCGAGCCGTCGAAGAGCGAGCGATGCGTCGCCTCCAGACAGTCCGGCAGGCTCGACTCGTCCACCGCAAAACCGTGGTTCTGGCTGGAGATCATGACCTGCCCGGTGCGCAGGTCCTGCACCGGGTGGTTGGCCCCGTGGTGGCCGAACTTCATCTTGACGGTTCGCGCCCCACTCGCCAGCCCCAACAACTGGTGCCCGAGACAGATGCCGAAGACCGGGATACCGGTGGCGAGCAGTTCGCGAATGGCGGCGATGGCATAATCGCAGGGCTCCGGGTCACCGGGTCCGTTGGACAGGAAGACGCCGTCCGGCTGCTGGGCCAGCACCGCGTCCGCCGGCGTGCGCGCCGGCACCACGGTCACCCGGCAGCCGCGGGCCACCAGCATCCGCAGGATGTTGCGCTTGATACCGTAGTCATAAGCAACGACATGGTAGGGCGGCTCACCCTCCGGATCGCGATGTCCATGCGCCAGGCTCCAGACCCCCTGGGTCCAGACATAGGGCTCGGTGGTGCTGACATGCTGGGCCAGGTCCATCCCCTTGAGCCCCGGGAAGGCGCGCGCCGCGGTGAGGGCGGCGGCCTCGTCGACCCCCTCGCCGGCCATCAGGCAACCGCTCTGGGCGCCCTTCTCACGCAGGATGCGCGTCAACCGGCGGGTGTCGATGCCGGCGATCCCCACCACCCCCTGACGGAGCAGATAGGCATCCAGGCGCTCGCACATCCGGAAGTTGCTGGGCAGGATCGGCAGGTCACGGATGATGAGTCCGGCCGCCTGCACCCCCGGGGACTCCTCGTCCTCCGGGTTCACACCGGTGTTGCCGATGTGCGGATAGGTCAGGGTCACCAGTTGGCGCAGGTACGAGGGATCCGTCAGGATCTCCTGATACCCACTCATGGCGGTGTTGAAAACGACCTCGCCGACGCTCGAACCGTCGGCGCCGATCGAGGTTCCCCGGAAGACTGAACCGTCTTCCAGGACCAAAACTGCGGGCTTTTTCAAGGGTTTCTCCGAACCGGGAGACGGCGTGGCCGGCGCTAAAAGGGGGCCGCGGGGGACCACCGGGACTACAGCGCATACACGCGCAGAAGATTCGGACAAAGAGGCACCGAATCCGCGGGGATTCTAAAGGTCTGGCGCCCGACTGTCCATGCGCAGGGGCCGGGCGAATGCCGACCCGCTCGCGATCCGTTACGGCGAGGCAGTCACCGCGGTCTGACCTTAGCCATGTTGCCTGGCCCAAGCGACGATGCTGCGGGCATCCATGGCCCCAGCGCTGCGGGCCACCTCGGCACCGCCACGGAACAGCGCGAGCGTGGGGATGCTGCGAATCCCCAGACGGGCACCCAACCCCTGCGCCTCCTCGGTATTGACCTTGGCCAGGCGGAAGGCCGGCTCCAGGGCGCGGGCGGCGGACTCAAAGGCGGGGGCCATGGCGCGGCAGGGGGCGCACCAGGGCGCCCAGAAATCCACCAGCAGAAGGAGTTCGTCGCGACTCAGGAAGCGGGTAAAGCGGGCCTCGTCCAAGGCCGCCGGGGTGCCGCTGAACAGGGGACGGTGACAGTGACCGCACTTGGGGTCGGCACCCAGACGCGCACGTGGCACCCGATTGACCCCGTCACAGGCAGGGCAGATGATGTGAAGACTGTCGGACATGGGGTCATACCTCGGGTGAAGGGTCGGGCGGTGCGGCGCGCGGGTTGATTCCCCACCCGCCAGCACCTATTTTGCGGCCAAGTTATCGATCACCAAGCCCCGGAGTGTCAGTCCATGGCCCTTTCGCCCTATATCGTCACCGTCACCGCCGAGAATTTTGAGTCGGTGGTGATCGATGGTTCATTCGACCGCCCGGTACTGGTGGACTTTTGGGCCGACTGGTGCGCCCCCTGCAAGGGCCTGATGCCGGTACTGGCCAAACTGGCGGAGGCCTACGGCGGCAAGTTTATCCTGGCCAAGGTCAACACCGAGGAGGAGCAGGCACTGGCCGCGCACTTCGGCATCCGCAACCTGCCGACGGTGCAGTTATTCAAGTCTGGGGAAATGGTGGATCAGTTCATGGGCGCCCTGCCGGAGTCCCAGGTGCGGGAGTTTCTGGAGCGCCACCTCCCGCGCGCCGGTGACGGGCTGCTGGCGCAGGCGCAGGGGCTGATGGCGGCCGGCGACCTGGATCGGGCCGCGACCCTGCTGGAGCAGGCACGCACCGAGGACCCGGACAACGCCCGGGTGGCGCTGGCCGAGGTGCAACTCACGGCGGCGCGGGGCGACATTGCGGGGGCGACGGACGGGCTTGAACGGCTGCCGCTGGAACTCGCACACGACCCGGAGGTGGCCTCACTGCGCGGCCAGTTGCGCTTCGCCGCGGCCCTGGTCGGGGCCCCGGCGCCCGCCCAATTGGCGGAGCGCCTGGCGGCCGACCCCAACGACAGCGAGGCGCGCTATCGACTCGCCGCCCACCGGGTGCTGGCGGGCGATATCGAGGGCGCCCTGGAGGACCTGCTGGCGCTCATGAAGCGCGACCGCAAATACGGTGAGGACGCCGGACGCAAGGGGATGGTCGCAATCTTCGACCTGCTAGGCGGACAGGGTGAACTGGTCAGCCGTTACCGGGCGAAGATGATGACCGCACTGTATTAGCGAAGGCCCCGGACGGGACGAAGGCTCGTCCGGCAAGCGCGGCGGCCTTGATCAAGATTCCGGCCACTTGGGCTCGCCGGGTGCGTAGTCAGGCCATCTTGGCCTGACACCGTCAGGGCTGGAAGCCCTGACTACGCACGCCACTGGCCGGGATTATGATCGACGCCGGCGCGGCGGTCGCCCCGAAGGGCGACCTCACAGATCAACCTAGAAAGAGCAGTTGTCACGCCAAGGCGCCAAGCTCGCCAAGGCTTTTCAGCGCGTTATCAGTGTTGCGCCAGTCACCCGGAGGGTGATCTGCATAGTGGATCTACCCGATTGTATTTCTTGGCGAGCTTGGCGCCTTGGCGTGAGCAATTCCCGGGTTTAGGGTCAAGGATGCGGCACGACCATCAGCAGCGCATCGATCACCCGGTCCACGTCCGCGGGAGAGTGGAACAGGTGGGTGGAGATACGCAGCGGCGCGGAGAAGGTCCCAGGGGCCGCGTTCTGGGTCGGGTTACTGCGCAGCGCATGGGGCACCGAGTTGTTGCGGATCACGATCTGGTGGTCGGTCTTAAGCTGGGCCACCGCGGCCGCAGAGGCGGCACTCTGGGCACTCGACTGGGCGGCGGTCAGGTCCGCGTTATAGTCGAAGCCGGGCGAGAAGGGATTGAACGAGGTGAGCCCGGTGCGTGCCGAAGCGTCCGCGAAGCCCGCATAGGGGATCGAGAGCGCGTCGAAGCCCCAATGGTCGACGATGCGCGAGCGCAGGTATTGGGCGAGCGCAACGACATAGTCCTCGATCGCCTGCCGGCCCCAGGCGTCCCACAGTTGACAACACTCGACCAAGGCGTTCTGGCTCGGCCGGCTGCCGTTGCCGATGAGTTGTAGCACCGCGGCGATATTGTGGTTGGGGTCGCGTACACCGTTCGCCAGGATGCCCGCCGCACCATAGATCAGGGTATTGGTCGCATAGTAGGTGGGCAGCGGGTTGGTATTGGTGTAGCCGGGGACCGGGATGTCCACCATCGGCGAGGGCACGCCGAAGGGGGCGTAATCGCTGGTCGGGCGCTGCAACACCTGGGGCGAGGGATCGAAGCCATTGCGAATATACATAAAGCCGGTCTGCCCCGGCCCACACTGCCACTTGTGTCCGGAGCCGGAGAAGAAGTCGCAGCCCATGTCGTGCAGGTCGAGCGCCACCATCCCCGGCAGGTGGGCGCCATCCACGATAGAGATGATCCCTTTCCTGGCCGCCCATTTGCAGAGCCGCTTGGCGGGCAGTCGTGCGCCGGTCAGATAGATCGGCGAGGAGAACAGGATCGCCTTGGTCTTCTCGGTGTACTGGGCCTTGAACCGGGCCAGCACCTCCGCGTCGCTGTAGGCGTCGTTGGTCGGGATATTGACGGTCTTGATGACGACACCAAACCGCTCCGCCAACATGTTGTAGACGGAGATGCCGGCGTCCTCCTCCATGTTGGTCGTGATCAGCTCGTCGCCGGGCGCAAAGGGGATGCCCATGACGATGCGCCACAGACCGTCGGTGGTGTTGAAGCTCAACACCAGCTCATAGGGATCGCAGCCAAAGCCTTGGGCGATGGTGTTGCGCATCGCCTGCTGGCCAAAGAAATAGGCGGTCGGGTTGCCCGCAATCGCCTTGTAATCCTGATTGGCGTTCTTGACCACCTGGGTGGGGGAGGACCCGGTGGTGCCGATATTCATGTAGAGCAGGCCAGGGTCGAAGCCGAAGGCCTTCTCGTAGGGGCTCTTGCCGGCGGCGGCCGCCGCCTCAGGGATGAGCCCGGGCAACCCGTCCTCACCGATCGAGAGTCCGCCCAGCATCAGGCCGGCGCTCCCGTAGCCAAAGAGCTTCAAGAAATCGCGACGGGCCGTCTGGACCCGCCCGGCGGCGTCCTCGACGGCCGCCTTGGCGGCGGCAACATCGCCCACCGCCGGGCCAGCATTGATCGATTCGTTCACGAGTATCCTCCGTCGGGCGATAGTCTTGGATGCACGTGAGAGTGTACGTGCCCAGCGTTACAGTCGAGTGCCTTACCGTGAAAGTCGCGCCGGGAGCGCGGTCCAATCCCCCCCCCCTCGGGGGGGAGGGCGGGGAGGGGGAACGGCCAAGGCGCCCGCCACTTTCATCTTGCGGGGTGGTGCGAGCGCCATGGCCGTTAGCGTTTGTAAAGCCGGTTAACGGTAACAGATCCAGTGCAAGAGAATGAGCCGCCCGTCACGAAAACAAGAGCCCGGATAGGCTAACAAAAAAAGCCAAGCAGCTCCCAAGGGTGCCCGCTCCAGCGCACGGCCGGCAGTAGCGGCGGGAGTGCGGTGAGGGGCGTCTCGGCGGAGGCGGCATCCGCCTCCGGCGCCGCGGCGTCGGCAGCGGTACACCGACAGACCCCGGCAACCGCCACCAGGTCATCGCCGTCGAACACCAGGGGGACATAGGGCCGCAACCAAGGCGGTACCCCGGCATCCTGAAACAGCTTCTTGAGCGGACGGTTGCAGGCGCCCCCCGCGGGCCGACAACTGAGCTCGGAGACCCCAAAACGCACCCGCCACGGCGGCAGCGGAGCATCCCGCCGACCCGGATCGCAAACCCGTTCCAGGGTGCCCAATCCGTGCGGCAATTCCAGCACCGCGCCCGCCCACGCCAACGTCTGCCCAACCGACACCGGGGGCGATGGGCGGAGCGCAAAGAGGTCCTGGCGATAGCGGCGTATTTCACAGCCCCGCCAGGCGACCAGGGGGTCGGCGTCCGGGCGCGCCGGCAGGACCTCCGCGAGGATGCGCCCCAGGTGTGTGGTGTCGGGCACCATAAAACTACGCCGTCGCAGCCACAGGCGCAGCACGGCCTTGCACAGCTTGGGCTCCAGCCGCACGAGCCCGGGAATCGACAGGGTCCCCGGACGCCCGCCGCTCAAGCCCGCCAGTTCGCGCCCCGCCGCCAGGTCCACCAGGTCCGCCGCCTCCGCGCAGTGCGCGGCGCTGCGCGCCAGGGTGGCGGAGACCGCCGGCCAGCGCTCACGCACGAGCGGCAGGACCAGATTGCGCAGATAGTTGCGATCCATGGCCGGCTCGCGATTGGTCGGGTCATCCAGCCAGGTCAGCCCCAGGGTGCGGGCATACTGCTCCAGGGCCGCACGCGGGTAGTCGAGCAAGGGGCGCACCAGCCGGCCGAGCCCCAGGTCGGCCACCACCGGCATGGCGGCCAGACCGTGAACGCCGCTGCCGCGGATCAGTGCGAGCAGCAGGGTCTCGGCCTGGTCGTCCTGATGATGGGCGGTGAGCAGCAGGTCGCCGGGGGCCAGCAGGGAGGAAAACTCACCGTAACGCGCCGCCCGGGCCGCCGCCTCGGGGCTCTCACCACGCCCCGGCTTGGCCGTCACGCGCCGGGTCAGCAGCGGGATGCTGAGATCCTCGCAGGTGACCCGGCAGTGCTCGCCCCAGCGCGCGGAGTCCGGATGCAGGCCGTGATCGATATGCACGGCCCACAGCGCCCCGGGCAGGCGCTCGCGCACCGCGGCGGCGGCGCGCAGGAGCGCGGTGGAATCGAGCCCGCCACTATAGGCGATCCAGACCCGCCCGACCGGATCGAAGCCGGCGAGGGTCGCGACCAGTGCTTGCGGAGCGAAAACCGCCATGGCAGATACCCCCCGGTGAAGCGAACTATTCCTTGAACTTGCCGTAGCCCATCAGACGCGTGTAACGCTCGGCAATCAGTTGATCGAGATCGATCTCTTGGAGTTGTTCCAACTGCTCGGAGAGCGCCGTCTTCAGCGCCAGGGCAACCGCGTCCGGGTCCCGATGGGCCCCGCCCAGGGGCTCCGGGATGATCTGGTCCACCAGCCCCTGCTCCCGCAGCCGCTCGGAGGTGATCGCCATGGCCTCGGCGGCGAGCTGGGCCTTGTCCGCGCTCTTCCACAGGATGGACGCGCAGCCCTCGGGTGAGATCACCGAGTAGGTGCTGTATTGCAGCATCAGCAGCCGATCGCCAACCCCGATCGCCAGCGCCCCGCCCGAGCCGCCCTCCCCCACCACTGTACACAGGATCGGGGTACGCAGCCCCGCCATGACCTGGAGGTTACGAGCGATCGCCTCGCTCTGACCGCGCTCCTCCGCGCCGACCCCCGGATAGGCCCCAGGGGTGTCGATGAAGGTCAGGATCGGCAACCGGAAGCGCTCGGCCATCCACATCAGACGCAGGGCCTTGCGATAGCCCTCGGGGCGCGGCATGCCGAAGTTGCGGTAGATCTTCTCCTTGGTGTCGCGCCCCTTCTGGTGGCCGATCGCCATCACCGCTCGGCCATCCAGGCGCGCCAGACCGCCGACCATGGCGGGGTCGTCCGCGTAGGCGCGGTCCCCGTGCAGTTCGTGGAACTCATCGAACAGGCGCCGGGTGTAGTCCAGCAGGTAGGGCCGCTGGGGGTGGCGCGAGAGTTGCGAGATCTGCCAGGAGGAGAGTCCGGCGAAGACCGACTCGGTCAACGCCCGACTCTTCTTCTCCAGCCGCTCGATCTCCTCGGCGATGTTGATCTCATTGTCGTGCCCGACGAGGCGCAACTCTTCAATCTTCGCCTCGAGCTCGGCGATGGGTTGTTCGAAATCGAGAAAGTTCAGATCCATAGCCGCGATCACATCATCGAAGTCTGAAAAATTGGGCCGGTTGGGGTCGGGCGGCGCCGCACGCTGCCTCACCGGCTCACCGCGGACTTGCCGCGGCGCGCCGGTTAGGCACAATAGCGGAACCCTTCCTCAGGATACAGACCCATGTGCAAACATCTGAAGACCGTCGCCCTGGTCGGCACCCTCGCCGCCCTGCTCCTGCCGGCCGCCGCGCCCCAGGCCGAGCCATTTGGCTGCCTGCCGCTCTACGGCAACTGGTGCGGTCCCGGCCACCCGGCCGGCCCCGCGCTGCCGCCGGTGGATGTCTTCGACGCCGCCTGCATGCGTCACGACCTCTGCACCGCGGGGCCGTGGGCGGAGACCGCCTGCGATCGCGCCTTCGTCGACGAACTGCACCTGCTCGCCAACCAGACCGGTTGGCTGCCGCGCCCCCTCCAGTGGGCCGAGTACCTGATCCGGGTCAAGGCCGGCGGCGGCTGGGGCGGCATGCCGATGCCCATGCCGGGGGATGCCATGGGCGTCATGTCGAGCGTGCTGACGCCCTGCTGGTGATCCCCTCGGCAGCCGCAGGACTGCGCCTCAGGCCAACCAGACCTTGCCGCAAGCGCCCTCGTTCGAGATCGCGGCCGGCGGCTGGAAATTGGACAGGATTAACAAGATTTTTTAGGATTAACAGGATGACGAAGCGTAGGCAGAAGACCGGCAATCCTGTAAATCTTGCGAAATCCTGTTAATCCTGTCCGTTTACCCGCAGGCGGTTGGCACGCCCAGGGTCAACGCAGCCAGGTCCGCACCGCCGCGACCCCCACGTCCAACCAGCCGGTCAGTTGCACCAAACCCTGGTCCGCCCAGGCCACGACCTCGACCCGCGTCGGGAGCTGAGAGAACTCCGCTGGCGGGGCGAACCACGCGAGCACACCCACCGCCGCGGCCATGGCCAAGCTGCTGAGGGGGTCATTGAAGCTGAAGGGCTTGAGCGCGGTGCCGAAGGAGCGGCGAATCCGCTTGTTGAACAGGTCCACGCTATAGACCTCGTCCAAACACAGGTGCGTCAGATAGCCCAGACCCAGCATCAGGCCGCCCACCCAGGCGGCACGCGGCGGCTGCTCCAGGAGCCGCTGCTCCAGATGGACGGTCGCCAGGGTGACGAAGGCGACGGCCAGCCAGGAATGCCAGATGCCGCGATGCACGGTGAAGCGGGCGAAGGTCTCGAACAACAGAAAGCGCACGGCGAGGAAGAGCGCGAACCAGAGCACCGCGAGATCCAGCGACCGATAGTGCCCGACCAGCGGCAGGGTCCAACCAAAGGCCAGGGCCGCCCCCAGGGCACCGAAAAAGGCCCGCCCGGTGGACGAGATGTCCGCGTCGATGTCCGGCAGCACGCTGCCGGTCACCCCCAGGCCAAACAGCACCAGGGTCTGGCCCGGGGGCACCAGGTCGAGCCCCTTGACGGCCAGGACGGCACCGCCGCTGACGAAAATACCTACATAAAAATGTGTTTTGAAATTGGCCATCCGACGTCAATACCCATCCTCGAAACGGGCACAATTCGATCCCAAGCGGAACTGATAGCTGCGCCGCGGCTCGATGAAGGCGACCCGCCGACACTCGTTGAATCCAATAGTGTAATAAAAAAGATAATTGCCGGGATCGAGCTGGAAGCTGAATTGCTGATTGACCCACAGCCGGAACATCCGGTGGCCGTCGATCCGCAGGATGATGGGGCCGACGAAACCCGTCCAATCGTCACGGTAGACGGTCACGTTAGACGCGACCGCGGGCTTGTTTACCGGCGGCAATTGACCGATGAGGCCCCCGGCACAGCCGGCCAGAAGGGCGGCGACCACGAGGGCAAGGAACGCCGCCAGCCGGGTCCGCGGCGCGCCGACGAAGGGTGCGGTACGCGGCCGCCTGGCGATAATCCCGTTCATAAATACCCCACTGACCCTACCCGCTGCACCGTGCCCTGTGGCGCCCCGCGGCCGCGGCGGCGCCGGGCCGGATGATGCCCGCCCGGGTCGGCGAGCGTCAACCGGCGCTTGTCCAGAGCGGGGCCAATCCGGTATGGTTGAGTCATGCGATTCGCAGAGACAGACGACAGCGGCGGCAACCTGATCCAAGCCTATGGCCCGGAGGGGATCCGTATCGGCGCTCGAACCTACCGCGGCGGCCTGATCGTCACCCCCGGGCGGATCATCGCCGACTGGGGACCGATCGACTCCGCCGGTCTGAGCGCCGAGCACCTTCAGGCGCTGATCGACCTGAACCCGGAACTGATCGTGCTCGGCACCGGGGCGACCCAGGTCTTCCCCGACCCGTCGTTCTACGCCGCCGCGCTGGAGCGACGGATCGGGCTCGAGACGATGGACACCGCCGCCGCCTGCCGCACCTACAACATCCTGATGGCCGAGGGTCGTCTGGTGGTCGCCGGACTGCTGCCCCTGTAAGGTCGAACCGCTCGCGCCGCCCGCGCGGCCACCCTAAGCCCGCCTGCCATCCCCTCGGAGTCGTCCCAGTCATGGACCGTAAATACATTATCACTATCTTGGTTGCCGGCCTGCTCGGATTCGCCGGCGCCATGCTCCTGATGCCGCCCACCATCAAGGACGAGACGGTGCGCCTGCCCTGGCGCGTGACCACCGACCAGGCCGGGCGCACCCGGGTCTTCGGCTTCACCCTGGGCCAGACGCCGCTCGCCGAGGTCAGCCGGTTCTTCGGTGAGGACGGCACCATCAATCTGTTCGAGACCCCCGGCGCGACGCAACCCCTGGGGGTCGAGGTCTACTTTCAACAGGTCTACCTGCAGAGCCTGCGGGCCGACTTCATCATCACCCTGGACGTCGACCAGGCGACCCTGCGGCCCATGTACGAGCGTGGGTTGCGCATCAGCCAACTGGAGAGCGGCGACAAGAAGATCAAACTGGACCCGGCGGACGTGGCGACGCTGATCGAGCGTCCGATCCGCACCATCACCTACCTACCCCAAGCACGCCTGGACGAGGCCACGATCGAGAAACGCTTCGGCACCCCCACCGAGCGCCGCCTCGACCCCAGCAACGGCATCATCCACTGGCTCTACCCCGCGCGCGGTTTCGACATTGCCCGCAACACCAACGACAAGATAGTCATCCAGTACGTCAACCGCTCGGACTTCCATCGCCTGGCACTGCCGCTGGGCCAACCCGCCGCCGGCCCCACGCACCCCTGAACTTCGCAGGGAGTCACGTCCCAGCCGGCCGCAAGATTCTCTTTCCGGCGGGGACGACGGAATCCAGGCCAGGGACGGCAACCTCTCGGCCGCCGCGGACTCGCAGACTATTGCGGGCCGCCCGGAGCGACGATCAAGGCCCTCTTTCCACTCTATCTGCGCTGGTTAGCTAGAGTGGCTCTTCCGAGCCCCTAGCAGCCTGTCGGACTTGATGGCGTAACCGATTGATTAAACAGGAAAACGACTTTTTGGCGCAAAAGATGAAACTCTTTGCATTCAATCGGTTGCATCACTAAGTCCGACAGCCTGCTAGGCATACCTGCGAACTATCGACCGGCAGCCTGCATTAGAAGCCAATGAATCTTTATATCAATTGGTTACTGCACACTCATGTTCCCGTTCCTCAGGTTCAGCGACCGCTCAGGCGTGTCTTGAAACAGCGGCAGCGCCAATTTCGTTCATGACTCCATTCTTGACGACACGTTGATTTTGGGTTAAACCGCTATACAGGTTTTCGACCGGATTCACTTGGCCGATAATGGTGCAATGCAACATAATGATGCAATGCAGCAATTGAGCGAAATGGTGCATTGCAGCATCGAGCTGGAATGGAGCAATGCAGCAATTTGAGGCCCCGCCGCGGCCTTGGCCAGTCAACAAAATCATTACAATCAGGTGAAGACCGAGCGGCCGGTCGATCACGGATCGTCGCTGAAGGCGCTGTCCTTTCGGTGATATCCACCAACGAGAACGAGGAGGATTGTCCATGCCTACGTTAGACGGTTACCGCAGCACCCACTCGGATCTGCGCCAGATGATCGACGACCTGCGCTCGCTCCTCACCATGGAGCAATTGCGCATACGCCCGAACGCCAGGACCGCGTATGAACTATTGTGCGACCTGGGTGAACGGGTGCGTCGACACCTGACCGAGGAGGATCGTGGTCTATATCCCAGCCTGCTGATCCATGATGACCCCAAGGTGAAGTCACTGGCCTGGGGCTTTATCAGCGGGGAGAAGCCACTGCGCAAGACCTTTGACGATTACCATAGTCGCTGGCTGAAGAACTGCGACTTCAATTTCAGCGACGACTTCCTCGAGGAGACCCAGGAGGTATTCGCCATGGTCGCGCAACGGCTGGATCGCGAGGAGCGGGTCCTCTTCCCCAAGCTGGTGGAGATCGGCCTGTTTCGCGAGATGCGTCTGTGACTCAGCGGCCCAAGCGGGGGCGCCTTCCGCGTGCTCCCCTTGAGTCCCAACCGATGCCGAATTTGGCCGACGCCGCGCTGGCCAATCCACCACCAAGCGCCTGCGGGGACGGGACTCTGACAGCCCCTGCACACTGCATCCCATCGACATTGCCCTGGCCGAGCACATCCTCGCCACCCTGCAAGGAACCATCGCGCGGGCCTGGCCCCCCGCCGTCTACACCATGGCTAGCTCGCCGGGCCACTAGGCGGCACAAGGCCGACGTCCCGTCCGGGCAGCCCATGCCTGCCCGGAACGCGGGACTCGCCCGACTCAACGAATATAATTGACTTCCTGGCCGAGCATGTCGGGAGAGACCAGGGTGACACCGAGATCGGTCACGTAGTAACCGGCTTGCCGATCGGCCGCCGCATCGAAGCCGATCACGGTGCCCTCCGGGATCTGACAGGAGCGGTCGATGATGGCGTTGCGAATGCGGCAACTGCGCCCGATGGTCACGTCCGGCAGGATCACCGAGTCCTCAACGCTGGCATAGGAGTTGACCCGGACGTTGGAGAAGAGGAGCGAATGCCGCACCTTGGACCCGGAGATGACACAACCGCCGGAGACCATGGAGTCCACCGCCATGCCGCGCCGGTCATCGTCGTCGAACACGAACTTGGCGGGCGGGAGCTGCTCCTGATAGGTCCAGATGGGCCATTGCTCGTCATAGAGATTGAGCGGCGGCGTAACCCCGATCAGCTCCAGGTTGGCCTCCCAGAAGGCATTCAGGGTGCCCACGTCACGCCAATAGGCCTGCTCGCCGCTGCGCGAGTCGCGGAACGGGTAGGCCATGACCCGATAACGATCGAGTACCGCGGGGATGATGTCGTTACCAAAGTCGTGCGAAGACTCCCGCGTATCGGCATCCTTGATCAACTGCTCGAACAGGAAGCCGCGATTGAAGACATAGATCCCCATGGAGGCCAGGCAGTGGGTGGGACGGCCCGGGATGGTCTCGGGGTCCCGCGGCTTCTCCTGGAAGCCCCTGACCCGCCCGTCCGCATCCGCGGTCATGACACCGAACTCCAGTGAGCGTTCCTTCTCCACCTCAATGCAGCCCACCGTCATGTCCGCGCCGGTTTCGACATGGTGGGCGATCATGGTCCCGTAGTCCATCTTATAGACGTGGTCACCGGCCAGGACCAGGACATACTCCGGATTGTGATTGCGGATGATGTCCAGGTTCTGAAAGACCGCGTCGGCCGTCCCCGCGTACCAGGCGGTCTCCACCACCCGCTGCTGGGCCGGCCACAGCTCCACGAACTCACCGAACTCGCCCCGCAGGAAGCCCCATCCCTTTTGGATGTGCAGGATCAACGAGTGGGCCTTGTATTGGGTGAGCACGCCGACCTGGCGGATGCCCGAATTGATACAGTTGGACAGCGGGAAGTCGACGATGCGGAACTTGCCGCCGAAGGGGACCGCGGGCTTGGAGCGCCAGGCGGTCAGGTGTTTGAGTCGTGAGCCCCGCCCACCGGCCAGGATCAGGGCCAGGGTGTTGCGGGTCAAACGGCTGACGAACCGCGGATTCGATGCCGGCATGGGTCCTCCTCCAGATTGTACAAGTCGGCGTTTGGCGTTCAGGGGTGCCTACCGACGGGCTTATGGTACCATCTGACAGGTTCCGGGCATCCCTTGCCTACACCAAATAATCCCCTCGCGGAGGACAGAATACCGATGGCCGCCCCCAACAGCCCCGCACCCACGCTGCCAGAGCCGCTCGCCCGTATCGTCGAGGCCCGTCACCACGACCCCTTCGAGGTCCTGGGGCGGCACGTCACCGGCAGCCGCGTGACGGTGCGCGCCTTCCTGCCCGAGGCCGAGCGGGTCAGGATCATGGAGGCGAACGCGGAGATGATCCGCACCGAGGGGACCGATCTGTTCACCTGGGAGGGTGAGGCAGCCGCCGTCCCTGAACGCTATCGCCTGGAATGGGAGGACAAGACGGGCCATCGCGGCAGTACCCACGACCCCTATTGCTTCCCGCCCCAACTGCGCGACTTCGACCTGCACCTCTTCGGTGAGGGCAAACACTGGGACGCCTTCCGCTTCCTGGGCTCGCATCTGTGCGCGGTCGACGGCATCGACGGGGTCCAGTTCGCGGTCTGGGCGCCGAACGCCGACCGGGTGAGCGTGGTGGGCGACTTCAACCGCTGGGACGGGCGCGCGCATCCCATGCGGGTGCGCGGTGCCACCGGGGTCTGGGAGTTGTTCATCCCCGGCGTCGAGTCGGGCGGCTATTACAAATACGAGCTGCGCGACCGCTCCGGCAACGCCCATGTCAAGATCGACCCCTACGCCAACGCCTTCCAGGAGCGCCCGGAGACCGCCGGGCTGATCACCGCCCCGAGCGCCTACGAGTGGGGCGACGCCGACTGGATAGAGGCGCGGGCGGAGCTCGACTGGCAGCGCCAGCCCTTCTCCACCTACGAGGTCCATCTCGGCTCCTGGCAGCGCGACGCCGCCGGCGACTTCATGAATTACCGTGAGTTGGCCGTCCAGCTCGCCGCCTATGCCAAGGAGTTGGGCTTTACCCACGTCGAACTCCTGCCGATCACCGAGCACCCGCTGGACGCCTCCTGGGGCTATCAGTGTACCGGCTATTTCGCGCCCACCAGCCGCCATGGCACCCCGGACGATCTGCGCTTCTTCATCGATCACCTGCACCAGGCCGGGATCGGCGTGCTGCTCGACTGGGTCCCCGCCCACTTCCCGAAGGATGCCTATGCACTGGCACGCTTCGACGGCTCGGCCCTGTACGAACACGCGGACCCGCGCCTGGGCGAACACAAGGACTGGGGCACCCTGATCTTCAACTTCGGCCGTAACGAGGTGAAGAACTTCCTACTCTCCAGCGCGCTGTATTGGCTCTCCGAGTTCCATATCGACGGGCTGCGGGTCGACGCGGTCGCCTCCATGCTCTATCTGGACTATTCGCGCAAGGCTGGCGAGTGGATCCCCAACAAATACGGCGGCAACGAGAACCTGGACGCGGTGGACTTCATCCGCCAGTTGAACATGGTCACCCACGAGCAGCACCCGGGCACGCTCATGATCGCCGAGGAATCCACCGCCTGGCCGGCGGTCTCCCGCCCCACCTATCTGGGGGGGCTGGGCTTCAGCATGAAGTGGAACATGGGCTGGATGCACGACACCCTCTCCTATATGGAGAAGGACCCCATCTATCGCCATTATCACCACGACCTGCTGACCTTCGGCCTGCTCTACGCCTTCACTGAAAACTTCGTCCTGCCCTTCTCGCACGACGAGGTGGTGCATGGCAAGAAGTCGATGCTCGACAAGATGCCCGGCGACCCCTGGCAGCGCTTCGCCAGCCTGCGCCTGCTCTATACCTTCATGTTCAGCTACCCGGGCAAGAAGCTCCTGTTCCAGGGCTGCGAATTCGCCCAGGGCAAGGAATGGGACTTCAACGAGGCCCTGGATTGGGAACTCCTGGAGCGCCCCCAGCATCAGGGAATCAAGAAGATCGTGGCGGATCTCAACCGGCTCTACCGGGATCAGCCCGCGCTGCACGAGGTGGACTTCGACGGCGCCGGGTTTGAATGGATCGACTGCCATGACAGCTCCCAGTCGGTGTTGAGCTATATCCGCAAGGACAAGGCTGGCGGGCGTCTGGTGGCGGCCGTCTTCAACTTCACCCCGGTCCCGCGCAACAACTACCGCATCGGGGTACCCAAGGCCGGCTTCTGGCGCGAGGCCGTCAACTCGGATGCGCTCATCTACGGCGGCAGCAATGTCGGCAATCAGGGCGGGGTCCTCTCTGAAGAGGTCAGCTGGATGGGTCGACCGCACTCCATCCCGATCGCCCTGCCGCCGCTCGGCGGCCTGATCCTGGTCCACGAACCCAAGCACGAGGAAGCGCTCGTCAAGGCGTTGGCCACGGAGGCCGCAGAGGTTCCGGCGGCCGAGCCGGCCGCGGTCAGCGCCTAAGTAACGCCCCCCCGGGCCCCGCGTGGGGCCCGGGGAGCACCGCGCCCGCCATGCAAATTTGGGTCGACGCCGACGCCTGCCCCAAGGTGATCAAGGATATCCTGTTCCGTGCCGCGGAGCGGGTCGGCATGCCTTTGACCCTGATCGCCAACCAGCCCATCCCCACCCCGCCGTCCCGGCTCATCCGCGCCATCCGTGTCGCCCCCGGTTTCGACGTCGCCGACAACGAGATCGTGCGCCTGCTGGAGCCGGGGGACCTCGTCATCACCGCCGACATCCCCTTGGCCGCCGAGGTGATCGCCAAGGGCGGCCACGCGCTCAACCCCCGCGGCGAGCGCTACACCCCGGACAACATCCGTGAGCGCCTGACCATGCGCGACTTCATGGACACCCTGCGCGGCAGCGGCATCGCCACCGGCGGCCCGCCGCCCTTAGGACCGCGCGACCGCCAAGCCTTTGCCAATGCGCTGGATGCGTGGCTGGCGCAGCAGCCGTCACAGGAGCGTTGAGCACCAGCGTCGTCCTGGCCGGAATGCCAGGACACGCAACAGTTCGCTGGTCTCGCCCAACGGCCCGCTGCTCTCCCGAAACGCTTAATCAGCCGCTGCTCACCCGGGTCCGCGGGCGTGCCCTTGGCCTGGGGGGACACGGCTCGGACGTCCGTGCCCCGGCCGCGATTAGGATAATACGCTTCGGCCATTCACGGCACTCAACCGGCGGGCTGCCGCCTCAATCGGTCGGCCAGCCGCGACGGACAGCCGCGAAATCAGTGACCGGAATCCGGGCACTGGTTGCCATCCCGCGGACAGTGCAACATACTAGCCATTGCAAGAGTCTTTGTCGCACGTGGCTGCGTTTCTCGCTTGTAGAAAGCGGGCAGAGGATTGGATACCCCAGTCTATCCGATTGGCTTTCCTATCTCTAAAGTTTGCACCCGAGCGACTCGCTAACGAGCATAGATCGTAACCGCCAGGAATTGGATCCCATGGGGAAGTCACTGTCCAACCGCGTCCGGACCTACCTGTTCGACCGCCTGCTATCCCTGGCCGCAACCCGCGGCTATCAGGTAACGAAACGCCACTACTATTCCCCCGTTCCAGACGCGGGCGACTGCTCGTCACCGGGATTCTGGGACGCTCAGTCGGCGCTGACCGGGGTCGATCTAGGGGCGCAGCGTGGGCTTGACCTGCTGGATCGGGTGTTCCCACCCTATCTCGCTGAGTTCCGTTCACGCTATGGTCTGCACGCGCAAAACAGCCAGGGGCGCTTCTACCTGATCAACGGCATCTACATGGCGGTCGACGCCCACGTCTATTATTGCCTGGTGCGCCACCTAAAGCCGAAGCGGATCATCGAGATCGGCTCGGGCCAATCAACCCGGGTCGCGCTCGATGCGTTGGCCGCCAATCGCGACCTGGATGGTGTCAGCAGTACCCTGACCGCCGTCGAACCCTATCCCGCACCCGTGCTGAAGGCGCTCGCCGCCGACGGGCGGCTCGAACTGCTCGAGACCAAGGTCCAGGACTTGGGGACTGGGTTCTTCGCTTCACTCACGAGCGGCGACCTACTTTTCATCGACAGTACACACGTACTTAGGGAGGGCAACGACGTCCAATTTGAATACCTCGAACTGCTTCCGCGACTGCCCACGGGGGTCTATGTTCATATCCACGACATCAGCCTCCCGCGACGCTACCCCAAGGTCTATTTCGACCAGGGTATCTATTGGAACGAGCAATATCTACTCCAGGCATTCCTCGCCTTCAATACCCGATTCGAAACCATGTGGGCGGGCAATTTTCTACTGCTCAGTCATCCTGAGCGGATGCACGCGGCCTTCCCCGAGATCGCCGCCATGCGCGAAGAATATCCGGGATCAGAGCCCAGCGCTTTCTGGATGCGCACCATTTGATCGCCAGTAGTACCGCCTCATTTGCCCGATCGGGGACGATCGAGGTCTTGATAGAATGAACCCAGAGCGCTGTCGCACCGTCCACGCGACCCTGGAGGCCGCCTATGGCCCCCAAGGCTGGTGGCCGGCGCAAACGCCGTTCGAGGTCATGGTCGGCGCGGTACTGACCCAGAACACCGCCTGGACCAACGTGGAGCGGGCGCTTGAGCGGCTGACGGGGCGCATCGAGCTCACGGCCGAGGCGATCCTGGCGCTCGACGAGGCCGCGTTGGCGGATGCGCTGCGCCCCTGCGGCTATTTCAATATCAAGGCCAGGCGCCTGCGCACGTTCTGCCAGGGCTTTCTCGCGGGAGGCGGGCTCGCGGGGCTCGCCGCACTGGATACCCCGGGCCTGCGCCGCCATTTGCTGGACATCCCGGGTGTCGGCCCGGAGACCGCGGACGACATCCTGCTCTATGCCTTTGAGCGCCCCGTGTTCGTGGTCGACGCCTATACGCGGCGGGTCTTCGCCCGGTTGGGGCTCCTGCGCGGCGATGAGGGTTATGAGACCGTCCGCGCCGCCTTCGAGACCGCCCTGGGCGCCGACGTGCCGCTGTTCAACGCCTATCACGCGCTGATCGTGCGCCACGGCAAGGAGGTCTGCCGCACACGGCCGCGCTGCCAAACCTGCTGCCTGAGTGCCGGATGCCCGGCTGCCGCGGTGACATGAGGACCGGAGATGACCGACCTGGAACGCGTCTACGACTATCACCGCGCGAGCAAACACCAGAGCGAGCGCTATGCACCAGGGCCGGGCGGGCTGGACTGGGCCAATCAACCGGACCCCTTCCGGGTCTTCGCGGGTACCCCGTCCATCGAACTCCCCTTGGGGGCGGACGCCCAGCAGGTGCTGTTCGACCGCATCCGCACCGGTGAGCGGCCGGGCGCGGTGCCGGTCGACCTTGCACACCTGGGCGTGTTCCTGGAACTGGCCCTGGGGCTCTCGGCCTGGAAGTCCGCGGGCGACACCCGCTGGGCGCTGCGCTGCAACCCCTCCAGCGGCAATCTGCACCCCACCGAGTGCTATCTGATCGCCGACCCGCGACCCGATCTGGCGGGCGGCGTCTGGCACTATGTGAGCCGCGACCACCGCCTCGAGTACCGGGCGCGGGATGCCCAGGCGCAACCGACCGCCCCGTCCAGGGCCCCCGTGGTCCTGGCACTGACCAGCATCCACTGGCGGGAGTCGTGGAAATACGGTCTACGCGCCTACCGTTACTGCCAGCTCGACCTGGGTCACGCACTGGCCGCGGCGACCTATGCCGCTGCCGTGCTGGGCTGGAGGGTGGGCGTCCTACCCTGGGGCGACCGGGACCTGGCCCGGCTGCTGGGCCTCGATCGCCGCGACGATTTCGACCCTGGCCAGGGCGAGACGCCGGACCTGGCACTCTGGGTCGGCCCCCAGGCGCCGGCAGCGACGCAACTGACCCGCCTGGCCGCGGTCGAGCGACACTTCAGCGGGCAGGCGAATCGGTTGAGCGGGGACTATCGACACTGGCCAGGCATCGAAACGGTCGAGGCGGCCGGTGAACGCCCGGCCGCAGCCAGTCCCAGACCGACCGCGGACCCGCCCCCGGCCCTGCCGCCACTGCTGTCCAATCATTGCGGACTCACCGCGGCCGACCTGATCCGCCAGCGGCGCAGCGCCCAGGACTTCGACGGCATCAGCCCGCTGCCGACACAACGCTGGTTCGCCATGCTGGACGCCCTGCTGCCGCGCCCCGGGGTGCCGCCACTGGACGCCTGGGCCGGGCGCCCCCGGGTCCACCTGGCACTCTTCGTCCACCGGGTCACGGACATTACCCCCGGACTCTATCTGCTGGTCCGCGACGGCGCGGCACTCCCCGCGCTGCGCGCCAGCCTGCGGCGCGACTGGCGCTGGGACCCGGTGCCCGGCGCACCCGCGCACCTGCCACTCTACGCCCTGGCCTTGGGCGAGACCCAGGTGGCGGCGCGCCAGCTCGCCTGTCACCAGGACATCGCCGCCGACAGCGCCTTCGCGGTGGGGATGTTGGCGGACTTCGACACCGCGCTGGCGGCGGGTCCCTGGCACTACCGGGAACTCTTCTGGGAATGCGGCCTGCTCGGTCAGGTCCTCTATCTGGAGGCCGAGGCGGCCGGCGTGCGCGGCACCGGCATCGGCTGCTTCTTCGACGACGCCATGCACCGCCTGCTGGGCATCGCCGACACCCGCTGGCAATCGCTCTATCACTTCACCGTCGGCACCCCGGTGGACGACCCACGGCTGCGCACGCAGGCGCCCTATACCCATTGGGAGACCCGAGACCATGCCGCTCACCATAGCGCGTAAATCCTCTCACGGAGACACCAAGACACAGAGAAGAGCCGCTCAACGACAACATCAAAGGTCGCAACCCAAGCGGCAGGAAGCAATACCCGAGGTGGTCAGCCACACGCCCGATCCCTAATGCACGTCCCAAAGGCTTGAGGCAGAATGCCCACTTATCCGTTGCCCCCCTATCCCTCGTTATCAACCGGACCGAGAGACGCGCATGCAGACGTTTACCTTCGATTGCGAAATCGACGCCCAACACGGCGTCGTACTGCGCTTGCCACGCAGCGTAGCACCTGGCCGGCACCGGTTGGCGGTGATCGTCGATCCGCCAGCTTCCGCAGTGGCGCCGGATATACCCTTGCGCCCGGTCGACACGCGCACGGCGCCACGCACCGATCTGTGGCGGCGACTGGAAGCCCTGCGCGCTCAGGCCGAGGAAACGGGTGCCCTCCCCGCGCCCATGGCCTGGGACGCGGTACTGGAGGAGGCCGAGCGACGGCGGGGCGAGCGCGATGACTAGACGACGCACCTATCTCGACGCCAATGTCTTGATTGCCGCGTGGAACGGCGACGACGAGTCGCGGGCGTGGGCACGTGCCGTACTGGACGATCCGGAGCGTCACTTCCTCACCAGCGATTTCGTCCGTTTAGAGGTTCTGCCCAAACCCGGCTACTGTCGTCGCCCAGTCGAAGTCGCCTTCATGCAAGCCATATTGTCGATCGCTGAGGATGTACCAGTGACCGGTGCCGTGGCCCAACACGCACTTGTGTTGGCCGCACGCCATGATATCGCTCCCCTTGATGCGCTGCATCTGGCGGCAGCCGCGGCGGGCGCCGCAGACGAGGTTGTGACCTTTGAAAGACCCGAGAAACCCATGTGCCGACAAACCGAAATATCCGTTATATCGCTGCGTGCCATACGCGATGAGGCACACGTCGGCGGGGCAGACTAGAAAGATCTGGTGCATTTCTAATAGCAGAAGAAAACGTACGAAAAATGCTCCTTGAATATTGCCGTCCGGATTCGGATGACGCCGAACTGGTACGTGTGATTGTTGTGGGACCCTACCCCACACGAGAGTTTTTTCAGACAATTGCGGAATCACTCTTCCCAAAAAACATTACGCTATACGCCGACGATGGGTGGCCATTGGATCAACTGGAAGATATTGAAAAATATCTCAATACAGCGCAGATCACTTATGGCGACGACATTTTAAATGCCGACAGCGGCGAAAAGCTCTACGAGATTCTTTCACAAAATTGGGGCCAGTTTAGTGGCTTAATGCTTGATTACCACCTCTAATAGCGCGCACATAAGACTCGCTGAGCCACTAACAACAAATGCTCTCCCGCAACTCTTGCGCCCCCCGATCATGCAAGCCGCGCCGTCATGGCCGACGACCTGGCCTGCTGCATCATCCCGCCCACGCCGGTCGGGACGCCCCGCCACCGGGTCGACAGGCACTGCGCCGGCCGTTGGGCCATAATGGCCCCGGAGCCCCACCGCGTCCGCGCGGCTGGAGCTAACCGGTCAAGGTCTTGCGACCATCGTCCAGTGCCGCGCCGACGCGGGAACCCCCGGACCCCAACCCATGTTTGAGCCCCACGACCAAGCCCCGCCGACCCGCCCCTCGACCCTGGGCACGGACCAAGACCGGCAAGTCCAGGCCGATCTCACCCGCCTGCTCTACGATCAGGTACGCCCGGGCATTGTCGTCACGCTGGTCAATGCCGTCCTGGTGGCCGGCGCCATGAGTCTGGTCGCGAGCCCCGCGGCGGTCTGGACCTGGTTCGGCTCGCTCGGGCTAATCCTGGCCGCCCGCGCACTGCTGGTCGCACGCTTCCACCAGGACCGCGCCGCGGTCGCGGATCGGGTTTGGGCCCAGCGCTTCACCCTGGGTGCCGGCGCCACCGGGCTCGCCTGGGGGTTGTCGGTGCTGCTCCTGCCAGTGAATGCATTGTCCTATCAGGTCTTCCTGGGGTTCGTGATCTCCGGCATGGTGGCCGGGGCCATTCCGACCCTGAGTCACCACCTCCTGGCCTACCGGGCCTACCTGCTCACCGCCCTGGTCCCCTTCGGCGTGCGCATGGCGGTCCTGGGCGACCAACTGGCGTACACCTTTCTGTTCCTGGTGACGCTCTTCGGGCTCTTTATGTGGGTCAACGCCGGGCGCTACCACACGACCCTGCGCCGCTCACTGGAGCTGGGTTACGCCAACCTGGACCTGGTGGCCGATCTCACCCGGGAGAAGGAGCAGATCGACGGCTTGAACCAACAGTTGGCGCGCGAGGTGGATGAACGGCGCGCCGTCCAGCAGGCGTTGGTCAGTGCCAAGGAGGTGGCCGAATCCGCCAGCCTGGCCAAGAGCCAGTTCGTGGCCAACATGAGCCACGAGATCCGCACCCCTATGAACGGTGTGCTGGGGATGCTGGAGATGCTCGCCCAGTCGAATATGGACACCACCCAGCGGGGCTATCTGGAGATCGCCCGCAGCTCGGCCGAGGGGCTGCTCACCATCATCAACGACATACTCGACTTCTCCAAGATCGAGGCCGGCAAGCTGGACCTGGAGGCCATCCCCTTCGACGCCCGCCTGCTGGCGGAAGACGTGGCCTCACTGTTCAGCGCCAGCGCCCAGAGCCGGCACATCGAGCTGGCCTGCTTCGTGGAGCCCCAGGTCCAGACCCGGGTCCTGGGGGACCCGACCCGCCTGCGCCAAATCCTTACCAACGTCCTTGGCAATGCAGTCAAATTCACCCACCAGGGGGAGGTACTGCTGCATGTAAGCGAATGCGCCGAGGCCGCTGCGCCCGTCACCCTGTGTTTCGCCATCAGCGACACGGGCATCGGCATGACCCCGCAGCAGCGCGAGCGGCTTTTTACCCCCTTTGTGCAGGCCGACGGTTCCACCACACGCCGTTTCGGCGGTTCCGGACTGGGACTCACCATCAGCAAGAACCTGGTGGAATTGATGGGCGGCACCCTGGAGGTCGAGAGCACCATGGACCAGGGTTCGCGCTTCCTGATCCGTATCCCCTTCCCGCCCCAAACGGACACGGGGACGCCGCCGGCGGCGGACGGACTCGATGGGCGGCGCATGTTGGCGGTGGACGACCACCCGACCAACCTGGAGATCCTGGGCCACTACCTGCGCGGCTGGGGCGTGCGCTTCACCTGCGTCACCCACCCCGCGCAAGCCCTAGAGCAGCTGCGCGAGGCCGCCCGCGAGGGGCAACCGTTCGAGGTCGCCATCCTGGACATGCAGATGCCGGACATGGATGGATTGGCATTGGCCCGGGCGATCCGGGCGGACCCCGCCATCGCCACCACCCGGACCATCCTCTTGAGCTCAGTCGGCCAGCCGGCCGCGGCGGACCTGCCGGGCATCGACCTGGCACTGAACAAGCCGGTGCGACTCGCCCTGCTGCGCGACGCCCTGTTCCAGTTGGTCCACGGCCGCACCCCGGAGCCGCCCCCCCGTGCGCCGCAGCGCGCGACCGGGCAGCTCACCGGGCGCGTCCTGCTGGCGGAGGACAACCTGATCAACCAGAAGGTCGCCTGCGGGATGTTGCGCAAGCTGGGACTCACCGTGGAGGTGGCAGACAACGGCGCGGCGGCCCTGGAGCTGATCGCGCAGCACGCCTATGACGCCGTGTTGATGGATGTGCAGATGCCGGTGATGGATGGATTCGCGGCGACCCAGGCGCTGCGCAGCCGTGAGCAGGCGAGCGGGGGACCACGCCTGCCGGTCATCGCCATGACCGCCAACGCCATGTCCGGAGACCGGGACCTGTGCCTGGCGGCAGGGATGGACGACTACATCCCCAAGCCGGTGCGACTCGCCGAATTGCACCGCGTGCTGGACCAGTGGATCGCGGCAGCCTGAGAGCGCTAAGGCGGTTTCCCCAGAAGTCTCACGCCAAGGCGCCAAGATCGCCAAGAAGACAGTCGATTAGTCGACAACCCTGGAAAGAGCGGTTGTCACGACACGGCGTGATTGCCCAAGGTTTTTCAGTGCGTTATCTGCGCTGTGCCATTCACCCGGAGGGTTATCTGAAAAATCCACATACCCTTTCGTATTTCTTGGCGAGCTTGGCGCCTTGGCGTGAGACTCTTAAGATCTTCGGGCTAGCCGGCCAAGTCGCCCGCCTCCTCGCCCTTGAGTAACAGGACATAGCCGCGGCCGCGCGCGGCGGCGATCACCAGGGAGTCGATCCCGGCCTCTTCGAGCTTGCGACGGATGTGCCCCACATGGACATCGGCGGCGCGATTGCCCGGCCCCCAATGGACGCTGTTGAGCAGGTCGCCGCGGCCGACCGGACGGCCGGCGTGGCGCATCAGTTGGGCGAGGATACCGGCCTGGGTCTCGGTCAATTCCACCGGCGGCCCGCCGCCATCGGCACACACCTCACGGGTGGCCAGATCCAACACCACCGGACCGACCCGCAGCCGCCCCTCCGGATTGGACGCCGGATGACGACGACGCAGCACGGCGCGCACCCGGGCGCGCAGTTCGCCTGACTCGAATGGCTTGGTCACATAGTCGTCGGCGCCCGCGTCCAGGCCGCGGATACGCTCGTCCGGGTCATCGCGGCCGGTGAGGATGATGACCGCCACTGGGGTGGTCGACCCCAGCTCCCGGGCCAGGTCCATCCCGTCGTCGGCCCCTAGATTCAGGTCCAGGAGCACCAGGTCGGCCCCCGTGTTGCGGTAGATGCGGCGAAACTCAGCGGCGCTGGGCGCCAGCGCGGTGTGGTGACCGTCGATTTCCAGACAGCGGGCAAGCCCCCGCGCCAGCGGGAGATCGTCCTCGACGATGATGATGCGGGCAGAGTCGGTCATGGTCGGTCCTGGCGGTCGGCGGCGCGCGGGGGCTGGCCCGACGCCCGATCCGAAACGCCAATAGGAGGCTACAGACAGCGGCGAGCGCGCGTCGTACCCATCAAACAGAGACTGTTAGGGCATTCTTACATCTTCCGAGCGATTTACACAAATTCACTTCCGGGTTCGGCTGGTCGGACATTAAGCTGATCGCCGGGAGGCGTTGTTATGGCCCTACCCGCGACATCGACACGCTGGAGGCCCCATGCACACGAAACGACCGACCAAGAACGCCCAGCCCTCGGCCCGAGCACTGCGGCGTTACAACGCCGACCTGAAAGACTTCGCCGACCTGATGGCCGGCTACCGTCCGCCCCATGATCAGATCCGCGCCCTGCTCGACTTCGCCTGTCGCCGCCTGGAGGCGAGCGGGGCGGCCTTGGGGGAGCTCCAGGGCGCCAACTATCGGCTGCTCACCAGCTGTGGCGCCGCGGCGGCCGGCCTGGGGCCGGTCCTGGCGCCGGGCGTGGTCCTGGCCCTGGGGGCGGCGGAGCTGGCCGCCATCCACGCACTGGAGCAGGCGGATACGGCCGCGCCGGACGCGCCCGAGCCCCCCGCCTGCGCCTTGCCGCCACACAGCGCCTTCACGGCCGCCGCCCTGCTGCGCTGGACCGACGCCGAGGACCTGCCACACCTGGGAGCGCTGTCCTTCGCCCCCGGTCAAGCAGTGTGTACGACCAACATCGAGAAACTCGAGCTCATCCAACTCGTGGGCCAGGGCATCGCCTCCAGCCTGCGGGAACGGGCGGTCCTGGACGGACTGCTGGCCGCCCGGAGCCGCGAGATCGTCGGCCACCTGGCGAGCGGTGTCGCACACGACTTCAACAACCTGCTGGGGGTGATCGACATCAACCTCGATTATCTCACCGACCTGCTGCGCACCCGTGCGCTACCGGCGGAAGTGGGCGAGGTACTGGAGGAGACCCGACTCGCCGCCCGCCACGCCCAGATGGTGACCGCCGGCCTGCTGTCGTTGAGCCGCGGGCGCCGGCTGGCCACCGCGCCGACGCCGGTCTCCGCCGTGGTGGAACGCTTCACCCGCACCCTGGCGCGCATCCTGCCGGCCGAGGTCCTGCTGAGGACCCAGGTGACCCCAGGGCTCGTCGCCCTGGCGGACGAGGCCCTGTTGCAGACCGCCCTGCTCAACTTGTGCATCAATGCCCGTGATGCCATGGGGGGCCGCGGGACCCTGGGCATCGAGGTGGCGCGCATCGCGCGCGCGCGCACCAACACCCTGACGCTGACCCTGGGGCGCCTGGAGCCTGGCGACTATGTGGAGATCGCGGTCGCCGATACCGGGGTCGGCATGTCGGCGGAGGTGCTGGGGCACATCTTCGAGCCACTCTTCTCCACCAAGTCCAGCGGCCGGGGCACCGGTCTCGGGCTCTTCATGGTGCGTGAGTTCGCCGACCGCTGCGGGGGGGCCGTGGGGGTGGAGACCCGGCCCGGGCGCGGCAGCCGCTTCACCGTCTACCTGCCGGTCGCCAGCGCGCTGCCCCCGCCGCCGTCCGACCGAATCCCGACGGCCGTGCCGCTGCCGCCGCTGGCGGCACGGGTGCTCCTGGTGGACGACGACCCCGGCATCCGTGCGGTGCTGCACCGGACCCTCCAGGCCCATGGGCTGCGGGTGGACCAAGCGGCGAACGGCGCCGAGGCCCTGGCCTGGCTGGAGGGCGGGGCGCCCTGCGACCTGGTGCTGTCCGACATCGTTATGCCGCAGATGGACGGGATCGAACTACACCGGCGTCTCGCCCGTGCCATCCCGGGCCTGCCGGTGCTCCTGATGACCGCCGACGAGCACCAGAGTGTCCAGGCCGCCGGGTTGCCGGTGGACACGGCGATCCTGTTCAAACCGCTGGTAACCGAGATGCTGTTGTCACGCATCCAGGAGCGTTTAGCGCGGAGGGATGAAGGATGAAGGATGGAGGGTGAAGGCGAGTTTTACAGTTTTTTACTGGCCGAATCGACTGGCGGTGGCGATAGTTGGCCAGTTATCGGCCCGGCTACCAGGTCGCCGCCGCACCCCGAACCCAGTCTATCCACGGCTCGCAGGGAGTTGTCCACGATGAACCTGATCTGCCTCGACGATGACCCCCGGATGGAACCCGCCCTGCGACGCTTCGCCGTCGGTCTGGGCCATGGCGTGCGTTTCCACACCGCCACCGCCAGCTTCAAGCTGGATGTGCAGGCGCAACTGCCTGACATGATCTTGCTCGACCTGGAGCTCGGGCAGGAAAACGGCATCGACGTGATCCACTGGCTCGCCGAGCGCGCCACGGCGGCACCGCTCATCCTGCTCTCCGGGCACGGGGACGACCTGCTCGACACCGCCCGGCGCATCGCCCGGGCCAGCGGGATGACCGTGGCGGGGGCCATCAACAAGGGCCAGATCGTCCGCGACCTGCCGGCACTCCTGGGTCAAGGCCGACGACCGGACCCACCACCACGGCCAACCCCAGACGCCGCGCTGCCGACACTGACCGCCGCCGAGCTGGCGCGCTTCATCCGGGAGGATCGCATCGAGCCACACTTCCAGCCGATCGTGGACCCCCACGACGGACGGCTGCGCGGCGCCGAGGTCCTGGCCCGGCTGCGCCTGCCCTCCGGGGCGCTCCTGGGCGCCCCCGCCTTCATTCCGCTGGCGCAGTCCACTGACCTCTTGCTGGCGCTGACCGAGGCGCTGTTCGCCCGCCTGATCGGGCTCAAGGCACAGCTGCGGCCGCTCGCGCTCGACTACCTGTCGGTCAACCTGTGCGCCGCCGCGCTCGACCGGGACCTGGAGCGGGCCGTCACGCTCGTGCGGGGGCTCCTGGCCGGGTTGGGCGACTGCTGCGGGCTGCAGGTGGAGTTGACCGAGACCGCCGCCATGGCCGATTCCCAGCCGGCCCGGGAACTCACCGCGCAACTGCGCCTGCTCGGGGTGCGGCTGGCGATGGACGACTTCGGCACCGGCTATTCATCGGTGCGGGCACTCACCGAACTGCCCTTCGACACGCTGAAGATCGACCTGTCGTTCGTCTCGGAGATGTTTGACTCCGCCAAGGCCCAGAAGGTCTTGCAGGCGATCGTCAACCTCGGTCACAACCTGGGACTCACCGTCGTGGCGGAGGGGGTGGAGACCGACGCCCAGCGACGCTTCCTGATCGAGCACGGCGCCGACCTGGCCCAGGGTTATCTGTTCGGCCGCCCCATGGAGATCCAGACGCTGGTTCGCACCTATTTCCCGGTCGCCCCCGCCGGCGGCACTGCACGCCTGGGGGACCCCTTCGCGTTGCTTGCCGACTCTCTAGCGTGAAAGTCGCGCCGGGAGCCCGCTCCACTGCTCCCTCCCCGATTGGAGGAGGGCGGGATGGGGGAACGGCCAAGGCGCCCGCCACGCTCATCGTTCAGGCTGGTGCGGGCGCCATGGCCGTTAGTCCGCACGCGCGGGTCGCCCGTCGTCCTAAGTCCGGCAATTGCTCACGCCAAGGCGCCAAGCTCGCCAAGAAATACAATAAGATGGACCAGACATCCAGATCACTCGTCGGCTGAATGACCCAACGCCGAGAACAGACTGAAAAACCTTGGCGCGCTTGGCGCCTTGGCGTGACAACTGCCCTTATCCAGGTTCAGGGCGACCGACACCTGCCCGTGGCCGGAACGACGAGCGCGGCCGCGGCGCGAGTACTATGCTTGGCGTCTTGGCGTGAACACTTAACGCATTCATTAACAGCAAAACCGCCATGGACACCACCCAGACCGCCGCGCCGGACCCGGGTACGCAACCCACCCTGGCCCGTACCCTGATCGCCACCGGCGTGCTGGCCCTGTTCGCCCTCGCCGGCAACCACTTCAATCTGTCGCTCATGTTCGGGGTCGATATCCTGTTCGGCTCGGTGGCGGTGCTGTTGGCACTGGTATGGCTCGGGACCTGGCCCGGACTGCTGGTGGCCCTGATCGGGGGCAGCTATACCTGGATCATCTGGGACCACCCCTATGCCATGCCGATCCTGCTCGCCGAGGCGGGCGCGGTGGCCTGGCAGCGGCAACGGGCGCGGCGGCGCGGCCTGGCGCCGCCACCGCTGGCGGTCTCGGTGACCCTGTATTGGCTCCTGATCGGCATCCCGCTGGTCCTGCTCTGCTACCGCCGCGGGCTGGGGATGACCTGGCCCCAGACCCTGCTGGTCGCCTTCAAACAGGCCCTCAACGGCATCCTCAACGCCGGCCTGGCGGGTCTGGTGCTGCTGATCGCCGCGACCCTGAGTCGGCGGCGCGCCGCCCTGCCGATCGCCCAGGTCCTATTCACTACGTTGCTCTCCGGCCTGTTGGCACCGGCCATCCTGTTGACGGACTGGCAGGCCCGGGACCTCAAAGACCACCTGGAGTCGGACCAGGCCGAGCAGTTGCGGCTCTCCGCCCAGTTCGCGATCCGTCACCTGGGCCCCCGATACCACCCGGAGGGTCTGAGCGCGAATGCATTGGCATTAGAGCTCAGCGACCTGAATCGCTTTCTCACCGCGGCCCTCCCGGCCGGAAGCAGCCCCCGGGTCTGGCTGGCGGCAGCGCCGAGCGCGGCCGGACCGCCACCCCAGGGGGGTAGGGGCATCCCCACGAACGCGGCCGGTCTGCAACTGGTCCTGCCGAGCGCCCACCTCCCCTCCCGGATGATACGGTGGCGCCAGGCGCATTACCGCATGGAGGTCCCGGCGGACCTGGTGAGCCCGGGAGACCGCCTGACGGTGGAGTTCAGCGCGGCACCACTGATCGACCGCGTCCAGCGTAGCGCGATCCGGTTTTTGCTCATGCTCCTGATCTTGACCGCGCTGGCGGTGGGCCTCGCGCACGTGTTCAGCCGGCGCCTGGTGCTCCCCCTGCAACGGCTGGTGGCGGCCACCCGCGCCCTGCCCGCAGCGATCCGCGAGGACCGTCCCTGGCCCGCGCCGACGACGGGCCTGTTGCAGGAGACCGGGCAGTTGGAGGACGCGGTGACTGAGATGGCACAGTCCCTGGCCGCCAGTTTCCGGACACTGGCCAACCAGGGACAACGGCTGGCGAACATCATCGCGGCCACCCGGGTGGGCACCTGGGAGTGGGAGGTCCAGACCGGCGCCGCCGTGGTCAACGAGCGCTGGGCGCAAATGGTCGGCTACCGCTTGGCCGAGTTGGCACCGATCAGCATCCAGACCTTGATCGACCTCACCCACCCCGCCGACCTGCGGCGCAGCATGGACCTGGCCCAGGCGCATTTCAGGGGTGAGCTGGCGGACTACGAGTGCGAACTGCGCATGCGCCACCGTGACGGACACTGGGTCTGGGTCCTGGACCAGGGCCGGGTCATGGAATGGGAGGCCCCCGGGGTCCCGCGGCTCATGACCGGTATCCATCAAGACATCACCGAGCGCAAGCAGGCCGAGCTGGCGGTGGCCGGGCAGGAGTCCATGCTCAACGAACTGCTGGCCCTGGCCACCGAGTTCGTCAGCGTGCCCGACCTGGAGATCGCGGACCTGACCGAGCGCACGCTCGGGCGTATCGGGCGCTTCTGCGGCGTGGACCGCAGCTACCTGGTCCGGTTCGATCGGTCCGCGCGTACCTTCAGCAATACCATGGAATGGACGGCGGCGGGGGTCCCCCCCGCGCTAGTGCTCAACCGGGCCATCCCCTGTGCCGAACTGCCGGCCCTCATGGAGCGGCTGCCACTCGGGGAGCCCATCGTAGTCCCCCGGGTCGGGGGGCTGCCCCCGGACTGGTCCCGGGAGCAGGCGATCTGCGTCGCCCAGGGCATCCAATCGATCCTCATCGCCCCCCTCGCCGTCGGCGAGGTGTTGCTCGGCTCGATCGGCTTCGACGCCGTGCAGACCCCGCGTGACTGGTCGGCGATGGAGGTGCGTTTCCTCCAGGTCTTCGCCAGCCTCCTGGCCGGGGCACTGGAGCGGGCGCGCACGACCGGGGAACTGCGCGCGAGCAACCTCCGCTACGAGCAACTCGCCCATCAGAGCCGCTCCATGAGCTGGGAGATCGACCCCGAAGGCCGCTATACCTATTTAAGCCCGGTCTGCGAGCAGGTCCTGGGCTTCCGGCCGGAGGAGTTGCTCGGCGGCCATTTCTACGAGCACCTCGCCGGGGCCGACCGGGAGCAGGTCAAGGCCGCCATCTTTGCACTCATGGAGCGCCGTGAGCCGATCCGCGATTTCGACCGACTCTGCCTGGGGATCGACGGCTGGCGGGTCTGGCTGACGACCAACGCGGCGCCGCTGTTGGCCGCGGACGGCACCTATCTGGGCTACCGCGGTATCGACACCGACATCACCGATCGCCACCTGGCCCAGGGACTGATCCGGGAGAGTGAGGCGCGCCTGAACGCGGTGTTCGAGAACGCCCCCATCGGCATGGCCCTGATTGCACCGGATCGGCGTTTCACCCTGGTCAACCGGGCCTTGGCGGCCTTCCTCGGGCGGGCGCCGGAGGAACTCTCGGTACTGCGCGTTGACGATGTGACCCATCCGGACGAGTTGGGCCACAACCTGGCCCTCTTCGCCGAACTGCAGGCCGGGCGGCGCAGCAACTACCGCATGACCAAACACTATCTGCGCCCGGACGGCGCGACGGTGTGGGGCGACGTGCGGGTCACCCTCCTGCCGAGCCACCCCGGCGCACCGCCGACCCCCTTGGCGATGATCGAGGACATCACCGACCTGCACGCCGCCACGCAACGCCAGCGGGTCCTGGAGGAGGCCCTGAGCCGCCATGCCGCCCAGCTCGAACAACTGGTGGACCTGATCAACCAGCCACTGCCGCCGGCGCAGAAGGATCGCACCCTGCTGGGGCTCGGCTGCCGGAGCCTGGGGGTTGCGGCGGCGGTGCTGGGGCTGGTGGGGGCGCAAGGCGAACACCAGGTCCTGATCGCGGTCGCTGGTACTGACGCGGGCCCGGACGCGGGCCAGGCACAACCCCAGCCGGCCCAGCTCGCGGCGGTCCTGTCGGCGGCCCTGGCGCACCGGGGCAGCCCCTGCGTGCTGGACGCTGAACGCTTGCCGGGGACCCAGGTGAGCACGGGCTTTCGCTCCTGCGTCGGTCTGGCCTTCGACGGCCCGCAGTTGGACGGGCAGACCGAGACGCTCATCCTGTCACTCTGGGGGCTGCAACCCTGCCTGGAACTGGGGGACCCCGAGCGCCAGATGCTCCGGCTGATTGCCCAGCGGCTCGCCGCGGTCCGTTATCAGGAGCAGATCCAGCGCGACCTGGTGGCCTCCCGGCAGCGCGAGACCATCGGGCACCTGGCGAGCGGGGTCGCCCATGACTTCAATAATCTATTGGGGGTCATCGACGCCAACCTCTATTTCCTCGGCAACGCCTTTCCGGGCGCGGATAGCGACCCCGAGATCCGTCAGGTGTTGGAGGAGACCCGCAGCGCCCTGGGGCAGGCCAAGGTCATCACCGCCGGAATGCTGTCACTGAGCCGCGCCGGGGGGGTCCCACTGGGGCCGATCGACCTGGCGGAGACCATCGCCGAACTCGCCCGCATCCTGCGGCAGGTCCTGCCCCCCACCATCCGCCTGACGGTCGCCATCCCACCCGGGCTCAAGGCCTGGAGCAACGCGGGCTTTCTGCAGGCGGCCATGCTCAATCTCGCGCTCAATGCCCGGGACGCCATGCCCGCGGGGGGCGAGCTGCGTCTGGAGGCCGCGCCACAGCATTGGACCGGCCAACCCCCGCTGGCGGTCGGGACCCTGGCACCCATGGATTGCGTGGAGTTGCGGGTGACCGATACCGGCAGCGGCATCGCCCCCGCCATCATCGAGAGCATCTTCGATCCGCTGTTTTCCACCAAGGCCAAACAGCGTGGTCATGGGCTCGGGCTCTTCATGGTGCGTGAGTTCATCGCCCGCTCCGCGGCCGGGCTGACGGTCGAGTCACACCCGGACCAGGGTAGCCGCTTCCGGCTGCTGCTGCCGCCCGTATCCGCGGATTCGGCCGCATCCCGAGCCGTCCCCGCGGCGGCCGACGCCGCACTGCCCCCGGGACTGCGGGTCCTGCTGGTGGACGACGACCCGCGGGTACGCGAGGCGGTGGCCCGGCTGCTGGCCCTCGAAGGGATGGCACTGGAACAGGCGGAACACGGCGAGGGCGCGCTCGCGCGCCTGGCCCAAGACGACGGGTTCGACCTGGTGCTGTCGGACATCGCCATGCCCGGCCTCGACGGGATCGGCCTCTACCGGCAACTGGCCCGGGAGCGCCCCGGGTTGCCGGTCATCCTCATGACCGGCCAGGACAGCACCCTGGCCGCCACCGACGACCTGCCCGAACACCCCCTGGTGCTGCGCAAACCGCTCGAGCCGGCGGCCCTGCGCGAGGCCATCCGCATGCGGGTCGGCCCGACGCGAGGATCGGAGCGCGTATAATCGCCCCCCAGGCTGGAGTCGAATGCGGACGAACTACTCGCTCAAAGATGAATGTCTAAGTGAGCGTGGGACCGGGAAACAGTTCGCGATAGATCGAGGCATCGAATAGCGTCTGGATGCGCAGGATACGGCCGTTTTCAACGTGCGACCACTGGGCGGCGTCCACCGACAATTTCTCGGAGATCTGGATGCGGTAGGTCAGGAAATGACAGACGTCCGGACCATCCACGAAGACCTTGCGGACCTGCTTCGATTGGACGATCCCGCTGGAGTGGGCGCCGTACTGGATGAACTGGTCGGCGCTGTCGAACACCGCGATGGGACTGCGAAAACTGAACCCCTGGTCGGCGAGCAGTACACGCGCCCGCTCGAAGTCGAAGGCATCGAGGGCCGCGAAAAAGGCCTCGACGACAGAAAGCGGGGCAGCGGACACGTTGAGACTCCCGGGGTCAGAGGTGATGTCGGCCATGGTGCAGGGTTTTCCCCCATCCGTCCAGCACCCGCAGCGCCGCGGCCCGTTCTCAGCGCATCGAGCGCTGGTCCAGCTCGAACATCGGGCGGCTCTCCGGACCGACCGCGTGCAGGGCGGGGCTCAGTGAGTACAGGGCCAGGGTCGGCTTGACCTTGAGCGACAGCAGCGAGGGGTCGAGGTACTTCTTGAGCAGGCGCCTGGCCTGGCCGCGGTTGCGCATGCCGCGCAGCAGGCGGACCTTGGTCAGCGCCCCCGCGGTGGGCGCGGCGCCACCGCCGCGGCGATAGTTGCCGATCACCGCCTCGGTGTAGTCCAGGGTTTCCTGATAGGTGACATTGCTGTTGGTACGGTCCACCACACCCTCGCCGGCGTTGTAGGCCATGATCACCCGGCCATAGTCGCCCTTGTACTTGTCCAGCAGTCGCTTCAAGTGACGGGTGCCGGTGCGCAGGTTGGTCTTGGGGTCGAACAGGGCCGCGGTGGAGGTCACGCCGTAATCGCCCGCGGTCGCCGGCATCACCTGCATCAGCCCGACCGCGCCCACGCGCGAGACCGCATGGGCATTGAAATTGGACTCGGCGCCGACCACCGCGCGCACCAGCTCGCGCTCTACCCCATACTGCTTGGCCACCTCATCGATCATGGCCCGCACCTGCTCGCGGCTCGGCTTGGGTCCGCTGGGCGGACTGGGCAGCGGCGCCCGGGCCGGGGCCGCGGGGAGGTCGGTCGGCGGGGCGGCGACCGGCTGCGCGGTGGCCTGCGCCTTCGCGGCCTTCTCGGCCGGCGCGGCCGGGCAGACCAGGGGGAGCAGGACCAACAGCCACAGGGGGCGGATCGCGACAGGGTTCATCATGGCTCCGGCGGGATACTTGACTGGGCTTAGGCTCGGTAGGGGCGGCAGTGGACCGGCGGGGACGAACCCCGGCGCGGATGGCCGCCGCGCCGATGCGAATCAGACGACAATCGGGCCATCAATTCAAGTACCTTGATGCAAGAGTTATCAGGCGACCCGAAGGCGGTGGGTGCGCCCGCTGGCCGCATAAACCCTTAAACTCTAAATCCGGCAGTTGCTCACGCCAAGGCGCCAAGAAAAAACAAAACAATGCACGCAGCATCGGCATCACCCTGCGGGTGAGTCGCCGAACGCCGATAACGTTTTGAAAAACATTGGCGAACTTGGCGTGAGAACCGCTCTTTTAGGTTAACCCCCGGTCGCGGCCATGCACCGCACCGGCTGTTCTGCCTGGTCGTCGAAGCGATGACGCTCGGGCTTCAGGCGCACGGCGGCCCGCAGGTGCTCGGCCAGCTCCGCCGCGGTGGCACCGGCGCGCAGCAGTGGGCGCAACGGGACACTGTTCGTCTGGCCCAGGCAGAGGTGCAGGGTCCCGTCCACGCCGAGACGCACCCGGTTACAGGTCGCGCAAAAGTGCTGGGAGAGCGGGGTAATGAAGCCGATGCGAGTGTCACTCCCAGCCAGCCGGTAATAGCGCGCCGGGCCGCCGCCGGGCATCAGGTCCGGGATCAGGTTGAAGTGGGCTTGCAGGCGGCTTCGCACGGTCTCCAGGTCCAGATAATGGTCGCGTTGGGCCGCGCGCCCGGCGGTGCCCATGGGCATGGTCTCGATCAGGCGCAGGGTGAATCCGTGCGCGGCGCAGAAGGCCAGTATCTCGGGGAACTCGTCCTCGTTGACTCCGCGCATGGCCACCGTGTTGACCTTGATCGGGGCAAAGCCGGCGTCCTTGGCGGCCATGATGCCGGCCATCACCTGCGACAGGCGACCACCGCCGGTGAGTTGTGCAAAGCGCTCGGGCTTGAGGCTGTCGAGGCTCAGGTTGAGGCGCCGCACGCCGGCCCGGAACAGTGGCACCGCCTGCGCCTGCATCTGGGTGCAGTTGCTGGAGAGCGAGAGGTCGTCGAGTCCGGGCAGGGCGGCCAGACCCGCGGCCAGTTCGGGCAGTCCGCGGCGCACCAGTGGCTCGCCGCCGGTGAGCCGCACCCGCCGCACCCCAAGGGTCACGAAGGCGGCCACCACCCGGACGATCTCATCGAAGGTCAGCCAGTCGGCCGGCGCCTCGAATGACTTGGACCCCTTGGGCAGGCAGTAGCCGCAGCGCAGGTCGCAGCGATCCGTGACCGAGAGGCGCAGATAGTCGATACGGCGCCCAAAGGGGTCGGTCAGGCTGGTTGGAATCACCGATCGTCTCCGATGGCCGTTAGCCGCCGGTGACTGGCGGAAAGAAGGCGACCTCGTCGCCATCCGCGATGACCGTATCTGGGGTGGCCATCGTCTGGTTGATCGCGACCATCACCCGCCGGTCGCCCCCCAAGGCCGCGGCCCAGGGCTCGCCCCGGGCACGCAACTGTTCGAGCAAGACCGCCGCGGGCCTGGGCGCGGGCCAGTCGAACCGCTCGCGGTCGCACCTCAACGCCTCGCGCAGGCTGGCAAAATACAGGATCTCGATCATCGGTGTGGCGATCCTAGGCCTGCAGGCGGGCGAGCGACCAGTAATTCACGATAGTACCCCGTTTGGGGGTAGCGTCCGGCGGAAGTTCAAGCAGACCGTCGGCGTGGGCAACCCCGGTGAGCACATCCGAGCCCTGGCGCTGCGCGGGCTCGGCCCAGGGCAACTGCCCGGCCTCGTAAACCAGCCGTGCCCGCAGAAACTCCCGGCGCGGGCGGGCCCGCGGCCAGTCGTGAGCCAAACGCGCAGACTCAGGCTCAGGAAACAGGGGGCCGTCGCGCCCCTGCAGGCGCCGCAACAGGGGCAGCAGAAACAGCAGCGCGGTCACATAGGCCGACACCGGATTGCCCGGCAGCCCGATCAGGTGCGCCGCCTGGATACGGCCATAGAGCAGGGGTTTGCCGGGCTTCATGTTGACCCGCCACAGCGCGATCTGACCGCAGGCGGCGACCGCCGCCTTGACATGATCCTCGTCGCCCACCGAGACCCCGCCGGTCGAGACGATGAGGTCCGCAGTCGCGGCCGCCGCACGTAAGGCGGCCTGGGTTGCCTCGAGCGTGTCGGGCACCGGCCCCGGATCGATCAACTCGCAACCCTGCTCCCGGAGCAAGGCCGCCAACAGGTGGCGATTGCTGTTATAGATCCGGCCCGGCGCCAAGGGCTCGCCGGGCTCGGTCAGTTCGGCCCCGGTGGTCAGCAGGGCGACACGTAGCCGCGGACGGACGCTCACCTCCCGGTGCCCGATCGAGGCCAGCAGCCCCAGATGGCGCGGGTCCAGCCGTGTCCCCGCCGCCAGGACCTCCTGTCCCGCGGCGATGTCGTTGCCGCGCGGGCGGATATTGCCACCGCGCTGGGGCGCACGCCGCAGCCGCAGCCAGCCGGACGCGATCTCGCACTCCTCCTGGATCACCACCGTGTCGGCACCGTCCGGGATCGGCGCGCCGGTGAAGATCCGCGCCGCCGTGCCCGGGGGCAGCGGCGGGGGCGACTCACCGGCGGCGATGCGCTGGGCAATCGGCAGCCGCCAGTCGGCACCCAGGTCGTCGGCGCGCAGGGCATAGCCATCCATCGCGCTATTGTCGTGCGGCGGCACATCGATGGGCGAGCGGATCGACTCGGCCAGCACCCGACCCAGGCTGTCAGCGCAGACGATCCGCTGGGTCACGCGCGCCACCGGATCGGCGGCAGCCAGAATGGCCGCGCGCGCCTCCTCGACCGTCAAGAGCGGCGCGCCATTGGTCGGGCTGGGATAACAGTCAGTGGTTAAGTCAGTCATCGATTCCTCTGCGAGCAAAACCGGTCGATTCAGCGCCGGCGCGCGGGCTTGATCATAACGCCGGCCACCCCGCGGATGATATTCGTCGCGGCCTGGGGGCCGCTCCTACCCCCGTAGGCGCGGCCCCCAGGCCGCGACCGGTCGCCCGAAGCGACTCACCAGGCCCTTACCTGGCGCCCTTGATCGCAAGCTGCGAAGGGTCGAATGCCCGTTTAGCGACCCGTGTTGAGCGTCCAGATGCAGGCCGGGCATTCGTTGATAGGCTGGACCAGCCCTTTTAAGGTGTCGTCAAAATATTGTAATATAAGGAGATATTTAGCGCTACCTGAGTGAAACAGCAGCCATGTTTGGCGAGATCCTCCAGAAATTTTCCGAAAAAAGCCCTTCTACTGTCATGGTTCGGGCGCTGCTGGAGCAGTTGCTCAACACTGAGAAACTGGACCAGTGGTTCGAGGTCACGCGCCAGACCCAATACACACGTGACATTCTGTTCTCGTCGCTCGTGGGACTGATGCTGCAAGTCGTGTGTAAGACGCAAGCCAGCGTTCATGCAGCGTACCGACATGCCGACATCGCGGCCTCGATCGTCGCGGTCTATGGGAAATTGAAAGGGGTCGAGCTGACCACCTCCCAAGCGCTGGTACTCTACATCGCCCGAGAGGCCCAGGCCTTGATCCTCACGATGAATGG
>NZ_CAJAXH010000098.1 GCF_903946935.1 uncultured Thiodictyon sp. | reverse complement strand
TCCCTACGTCTGGCCCGCCGACCCGGCGGCCCCTCCCCTGCATCTCGCCCCCTGCCCCCGCCAACAGGGGACATCTCTACTTTGCGGAATAGGGGACATTTCTACTTTGGGTTGACACGACTCGACGCCATCGCCGGGCCGGCGTAGACTTTCGGCTCGCTTCAGGTGTCCCGCGGGCGTGCGCCCCTGGGATTAAACGGGAAGCCGGTACAAACCGCTTGCGCGGTGAGTCATCCCGGCGCTGCCCCCGCAACGGTAGACGAGTTGCGGCGGATCATGCCCTTGAGCCATCAAGGGTATCAAGCCACTGCGCCCAGGCGCGGGAAGGCGATCCGCCAGGTGCATGCGGCACCACTCGTGAGCCCGGAGACCGGCCTGTCGGCGTTCGATCCGGCATCGCGGTGGGCGATGACAGGGTGCTGCGCGCGGGTGAAGCCCCGCGCGCGCCTGCCCTTTTGCCCCCCGCCCGCCGCCGTCATCCAAACCGGTGGGAACCCATGACCGTTCAGTGCCCTGCACTCTTCATCGCCGCCCCGGCCTCCGGTCAGGGCAAGACCACCGTCACCGCGGGCCTCGCCCGGCTGCACCGCCGGCTCGGCCGCCGGGTGCGCATCTTCAAGACCGGTCCCGATTTCCTCGACCCCATGACCCTGGCGCGCGCCAGCGGCGGCCCGGTCTACAACCTGGACCTGTGGATGGGCGGTGAGGACCACTGCCGGGCACTGCTGCATCAGGCCGCGCAGGAGGTCGACCTGATCCTGGTCGAGGGGGTGATGGGGCTCTATGACGGCGAGCCCTCGGGCGCGGATCTCGCCGAGCGCTTCGCCCTGCCGCTCCTGTGTGTGATCGACGCCGCCGCCATGGCCCAGACCTTCGCCGCGCTCGCCTGGGGGCTGACCCGCTTCCACCCGGGGCTGCGCACCGCCGGGGTCCTGGCCAACCGGGTCGGCAGCGCGCGGCATGCCGCCATGCTGACCGAGTGCCTGCCCGCGGAAATCCCCTTTCTGGGTGCTTTGAGCCGGGATGCCGGCCTGGAACTGCCCCACCGTCATCTGGGACTCTGGCAGGCGGCGGAGATTGCCGACCTGGATGCCCGCCTGGAGCGGATCGCCGATGCACTGGCCGAGACGGCGCTTGGGGGCCTCCCGGCACCCGTCGACTTCGACCCGGCCGCGGCCCAGCCGGTGATCGCGCCGCTGCTGGCCGGGGTACGGATCGGCGTTGCCCAGGACCTCGCCTTCTCCTTTCTCTATGCGGCCAATCTGGACACGCTGAAGGCCGCGGGTGCCGAACTGCGCTTCTTTTCGCCCCTTGACGATCGCGAGCTACCCCCCTGCGACGCACTCTATCTGCCGGGCGGCTACCCGGAGCTGCACCTGGACCAACTCGCCGCCAACACCGCGATGAAAGAGGCCATCCGCGCCCACCAGGCCGCCGGGCGCCCGATCCTGGCCGAGTGCGGGGGGCTGCTCTATCTGCTCGACTCACTGGCCGCGGCGGACGGCGACCCAGCCCCCATGGTCGGACTGCTGCCCGGCCGGGCGCGGATGCAGAAGCGGCTCGCCAACCTGGGGTTGCAGCGGGTGACACTGCCGGAGGGCGAGCTGCGGGGCCACTGCTTCCACCACTCCAGCGCGGAGATCGACCTGGAACCCATCGCCCGTGGCGCACCGCTGCACGAGCGGGGTACGCCGGAAGCGGTCTATCGCTTAGGGCGGCTCACTGCCTCCTATCTGCACCTGTACTTTCCATCCAACCCCAACGCCGCCATCCGGTTGTTTATCCAATGAATCAGTTCAATGAAACCGAAGTCGCCGCGGTCTACCGCGCCATCTACGAGCGACGCGACATGCGCCACTTCCGCCCCGACCCGGTGGACGAGACGGTCCTGGCGCGCCTGCTCGCCGCCGCCCACCACGCCCCGAGCGTGGGCTATATGCAGCCCTGGCGCTTCATCCGCATCAAGGACCAGGCACTGCGCCAGGCCATCCACGACCTGACCCGCGAGGAGCAGGAGCAGACGGCACAGGCCTGCGGCGAGCGCGGCGAGTTGGTCCGGCGCCTGAAGCTGGAGGGCGTCATGGACTGCGGTGAGTTGCTGGTCGCCGCCCTGGTCGACGGGCGCGAGGCCTATGTGGTGGGCCGGCGCACCATGCCGGAGATGGACCTGTGCTCGGTCGCCTGCGCCATCCAGAACCTGTGGCTCGCGGCGCGCGCCGAGGGGCTGGGGCTGGGCTGGGTGTCGATCTACGATCCGCAGCTGCTCGATCAGTTGCTCGGTCTGCCCGCCGGCGCCCGCTCCGTGGCCGTGCTCTGCCTGGGACACGTCGACGCCTTCCCCAAGGAGCCGCTGTTGGAGACCCTGGGCTGGGACCAGCGCCGCCCCATGGCGGACCTGATCTTTGAGAACACCTGGGGTCAGACGGTGCCGGCGCCATGAGCATCGACCCGGCACCGGATGCCCTGCTGCCCCACGGCGGGCGGCTGCGCCAGGCCGCCGACCGCTATCACATCCCGCTCGCGGACTGGCTGGATCTCTCGACCGGCATCAATCCCGTCGGCTGGGCACTGAGTGATCCGACACTGCCCCCGACCATCGCCGACCTCTGGTCACGCCTGCCCGAAGACGACGACGGCCTGGAGCAAGCAGCGGCGCGCTATTACGGCACCCCTGCCCTACTCCCGGTCGCCGGTTCCCAGGCCGCGATCCAGGCCCTGCCCCGCCTGCGCCCACCCGGCCGGGTCGGCATCATCGCCCCCGGCTACGGCGAGCACGCCCATGCCTGGACCCGGGCCGGGCACCAGGTCCGCCCGCTGTCGGGCGCCGCCATCGAGACCGCACTGCCGGACTTGGACGTGCTGGTGCTGATCCACCCCAACAACCCGACCGGTGCGCGCTTCCCGCGGGCCGACCTGTTGCGCTGGCATGGCGCATTGGCCGGGCGCGGCGGCTGGCTGGTGGTGGACGAGGCCTTCATGGACGCGACGCCAAAGCAGAGCCTGGCCGACCTTGGCCCCCGGCCCGGACTGATCCTGCTGCGCTCCATCGGCAAGTTCTTCGGCCTGGCTGGCGCGCGCGTCGGCTTCGTCCTGGCGGATGCGACGATCACCCGCCCCCTGGCCGCCCTACTCGGCCCCTGGACCATCGCCGCGCCCTCGCGCTGGGTCGCCGCCCAGGCCCTGGCCGACACCGCTTGGCAGGACGCGACCCGGGAACGGCTCGCCGCCGATGGTGAGCGCCTCGCCGAACTGCTGCGCCGCCACGGCCTGCCGCCGCAGGGTGGCTGCGCACTCTTCCAATGGGTCCCCACGGGACGGGCGCCCCAGATTCACGAGGCACTGGCCAGCGCCGGCATTCTCACGCGCCTGTTCGACTCGCCGCCGGCCCTGCGCTTCGGACTGCCCGGGAGTGAAGGGGAATGGGCAAGGCTCGAGGCCGCACTGTAAGTGACTTCCACCCTCGTAACACCAAGTTTCCACCCTCGTAACACCGCTCCAGCGGTGTTACGCCTGTGTTTGGCGCTCCGCGCCTTCTGCGCCGACACCCGGAATTGCGATCAACCCAAATCCGGCAGTTACTCGCGCGAAGCCGCGAAGAGCGCGAAGAAGAACAACAAGATATAGATCCCGCGTCGTTCACCTGACAGGCATTCAGGATAATGACGATAACGCATTGAAATAACTTCGCGTTCTTCGCGGCTTCGCGTGAGAACTGCTCTTTCTAGCATCAAGACCGCCGTGGGCACCACCCCCTTGGTGTGGCACAGCGCCGGTTGATTCGATCATCGCAAAAATCGACACTATGCCCAGACCATCATTGCCCTGAAACGACTGCCGACGACCATTTCAATCCGAACGATTGCAGAGCCACCGATCATGGAACCCACAGTCCGCGACACGCTGCGTCAACTCATCGTCCAACACGGGCGCGCCCTGTGCGACGAGGCGCCCCGCTGCGAAACCATGCTGCGTGACCTGTGCGGTCAGCACAAACCAGAAATCGCTCTCCTGATCAGCGCCCTGCAACAGCGGGTCCCGGCCGCGCTGCTCGCCAACGCGGCCGGTCTGTCGCCGCTGCTCCTGGTCGACCAACTGCGCGAGCGACTGGCGAAGGAACTGTTCCTGACTGCCGAGGCGGCGCACTGGGCGGTGGAGACCTGGGCGCTGGCGCTTGGGGTCATTGCGGAGCCAGCGCCGGCGCCTGCCGCCACACCCGAGCCCCCACCGTCCTTCCGCGACCGGCTCAAGGACGGCAGCGAGGGACCGGAGATGGTCCGGCTCCCCGCCGGACGCTTCCTGATGGGGGCATCGGAAAGAGACACGACAGCATTCGCCGACGAACGGCCCCAGCACGAGGTCCGCATCGCGCACCCCTTCGCCATCGGCCGCTTTCCGGTCACTTTCGAGGACTACGACCGCTTCGTCATTGCCACCCGGCCTCCACCAGCGGCCAAGCGCGGCTTGATGGGGCGCCTCTTTGGCGGCGAGGAACACGAGCCACGTGAGCTGCCGGGCGACGAAGGCTGGGGCCGCGGTCGGCGCCCCGTCATCAACGTTTCCTGGCATGACGCCGTGGCCTATTGTGTCTGGCTCTCCGAACAGACCGGCCGGACCTATCGACTGCCGAGCGAGGCTGACTGGGAATATGCCAGCCGGGCGGGGACCGCGACCCGCTGGTCATTCGGCGATGACGAGAACGCCCTGGGCGACCATGCCTGGTATAAGGACAACTCTGGCGGCAAAACCCACCCGATCGGCGAGAAGCGCCCCAACCCTTGGGGGCTTCACGACATCCACGGCAACATCTGGGAGTGGATGCAGGACTGTTGGCACGACAACTATGCGGGCGCCCCGGTGGATGATTCTGAATGGCATGACAATTGCTTATCCGCTGACCGGGTGGTGCGCGGCGGTTCCTGGATCAACAATGCGAGGAACACGCGCGTGTCGCACCGCAGCTCGAACGAACCTGACTCCCGCCAGAAGCTCCTCGGCCTGCGTCTGGCCCAGGACCTTTGACCTTTATCTGGCTCCCACGCTCCAGCGTGGGAGCAAGTCCGGACGCTCCAGCGTCCCGTCAGCCGACGCGCCGCTGGAGCGGCCTAACGGCATTCCCACGCTGGAGCGTGGGAACGAGAAGAATGAGGACTGCCTATGACCGACGACCCCGGCGCACCGGACTACGATTCACCCTGGAAAGAGGCCATCGACGCCTTTTTCCAGCCCTTCATGGCGCTGTTCTTCCCAAGCGTCCACGCCCTGATCGACTGGAGCCGGCCCTATGAATTTCTCGATGCCGAACTGCAACGGATCACCGGTGACTCGACCATCGGCCGCCGCTATGCCGACCGGCTGGTCAAGGTCCATAGTCGTGAGGGGTTGGAGGTCTGGCTGTTGCTGCATATCGAGATTCAGGGGCAGGCCGATGCCCAATTCCCGGAACGCATGTTCCAATACTGGTATCGCATCTATGACCGCTTCGGTGGGGTAGAGACGATCAGCTTGGCGCTGCTGACCAATGATCGGGCCGATGGCGAGACCGGGGAATACCGCCGTGAACGCGACGGCTGCGGGCTGCGCTTCCGCTTTCGCGTCCAGGCCCTGCCGGACTGGGACGAATCCGAACTGGTCCGGCGCGCGGCGGACAACCCTTTTGCCGTCGTCGCGCTGGCCCAATTGGCGGCCCACCGACGTACCAGCGACCCCGAACGCAAGGCCCGCAAGGGCGAGATTATTGCGCTGTTGTATCGTTATCGGTACGACCGCGACGATGCGATAAAGCTGCTGCGCTTCATCGACTGGCTGATCCGCCTGCCGCGCACACTCGAACGGATACTCCGTCAAGAACTGGCTGAACTGGAGGAGCAAACGAAGATGTCTTACGTCACGAATTGGGAGCGCCTTGCCCGCGAGGAAGGCATTGAGAAAGGCCGTCAGGAAGGCGAGGCCAAGGCCCTGCTGCGGCTGATGCAAGCAAAGTTCGGCCCGCCGACGCCGGACCTGGCGACCCGGGTGCAGGCGGCCGAAGCGGATCAGATCGAGGTCTGGCTGACCCGAATACTGTCCGCGAGTAGTCCCGACGAGGTCTTCGAGCCAGGTACGGCTTCAGGCAGGTGCGCGTGATCGTCGAGGACGAGGACGAGCGCCTATCGCCCCAGTGGGCCGTGCTCACAGAGATTCTCGATCGGGCCGAGATCCTGGCGATCCCAAGCCGCAGTCATCAGGAGATCTTGGACGAGGTTCGGGACTTGCGGGAGTCCGCATGAAAACCCCAACCCTCATGGTCCAAGGCACCACCTCCGACGCCGGCAAGAGCCTGCTGGTCACGGCCCTGTGCCGCTGGCTCACGCGCCAAGGGGTGCGGGTGGCGCCCTTCAAGCCGCAGAACATGGCGCTCAACAGCGCGGTGACGGTGGACGGCGGGGAGATCGGCCGCGCCCAAGCGGTGCAGGCGCAGGCGTGCGGGCTACCGCCCCATACCGACATGAACCCGGTCCTGCTCAAGCCCAATACCGATATCGGCGCCCAGGTGATCGTCCAGGGCCAGGCCGTCGGCAACATGAACGCCGTCGGCTATCAGGCCTATAAACGCATCGCCTGGGAGGCGGTGCTGGTCTCCTACCAGCGGCTGGCGGATCAGTACGACGCCATCGTCGTGGAGGGGGCCGGCTCGCCCGCGGAGATCAACCTGCGCGCCCAGGATATCGCCAACATGGGCTTCGCCGAGGGCGTGGACTGCCCGGTGATCCTGATCGCCGATATCGACCGCGGCGGGGTCTTTGCACACCTGGTGGGCACCCTGGCGCTGCTCTCCGAAAGCGAGCGGGCGCGCGTCCAGGGCTTTGTCATCAACCGCTTCCGCGGCGATCTCAGCCTGCTGCAATCGGGTCTGGACTGGCTCACCGAGCACACCGGCAAGCCGGTGCTCGGCGTACTGCCCTATCTCAAGGGGCTGCACCTGGAGGCCGAGGACGCGGTGGCCCGCGATCAGGGCGACAAGAGCGGGGCCGGGCTGCGGGTGGTGGTGCCGGTGCTGCCGCGCTTCAGCAACCATACGGATCTGGACCCGCTGCGCCTGCACCCGGGGGTGGACCTGCGGCAGATCGGCCCGGGCGAGCCGATCCCGGCGGCGGACCTGATCATCCTGCCCGGCTCCAAGTCGGTGGGGGCGGATCTCAACTGGCTGCGCGAGCGTGGTTGGGTGGAGGCGATCGACCGTCATCTGCGCTATGGCGGCAAGCTGATCGGCATCTGCGGTGGGTTCCAGATGCTCGGGCGGACGATGCATGACCCGCTGGGCCTGGAGGGTCCACCCGGCAGCACGCCCGGGCTCGGTCTGCTGGATTTTGAAACGACCCTGGAGTCAGAAAAGCGGTTGACCAATGTCAGCGGCCGGCTGGCCTTGGGGGATGCCCCGGTCACCGGCTACGAGATCCATGCCGGAGTGAGCACCGGACCCGCGCTGGGGCGACCGGCGGTCTACCTGGCGGAGGGTACGGACGGGGCCATCAGCGCCGACGGTCAGGTCCTGGGGACCTATCTGCACGGGCTCTTCGAGTCCCCGGCCGCCTGCGATGCACTGCTCGCCTGGGCCGGGCTCAACCAGCCGCAGACCAGCGACTATGCCGCGCTACGCGAGTCGGCCATCGAGCGTCTGGCCGATATGGTGGAGGCGCATCTGGATACCGGGGCGCTCGGGCGCCTGCTCTTACGCCAACCGACCTGAGCCCTGGCGTCCAAGGATAGCGGTGGCAGCGCGACGAGCGTCAACCCGACTGGGAAGATCGCGCTTGGCCTCGTCGCGGCCGGGGGCGACTCGCCTTGCACCGATCCCCCGAGCGCGGGACACTGACGCACCCACCCACCCCGGCCATCGCACCATGACCAGGACCGCCCTGTCCTTCATCGCGCTGCTGCTCGCCTTGACCGGGGGCCTTGCCCCGGCCCGCGACGACCAGTCGAGCGCGCCCGGGCGCGACGCCGCGGGTCCGGAATTGGTCATCTTCAACTGGGAGGATTATCTCTCCCCGACTGCCATCCGGGATTTTGAGTCCGAGTTCGGCGCCCGCGTCCGCCAGGTCTATTTCGAGACGGACGATGCCCGCGACCAGGCCATGGCCGCGTCCGAGGGGGCCGGCTTCGACCTGCTACTGCTCGACAACACCGCCCTGGCGGCCTATCGCAAGCGCGGCTGGATCAGCCCGTTGGACCCCGCCGCCATCCCCAACCGACGCTATCTCGACCCGCGCTGGGCCACCGCCTTCCCCGACAGTCAGGACGTGGCAGTGCCCTATCTGTGGGGGACCATGGGCATCGCCTACCGGCGTGACCTCACGGGCCGCGACCTGGACTCCTGGCTGGACCTGCTGCGCCCGGCGCCAGCACTGCGCGGTCGGATCCTGATGGTCGCCGATCACTTCGACCTCTTCGCGGTCGCGCTCAAGGCACTGTGGTTTTCCATGAACAGCACCGACGGCGCCGAGATCAAGGCCGCCGCCGACCTGCTGCGGGCGCAACGGCCCGCGGTCTTGCGCTATGGCTCGCTGACGACCGACGCACACTCGGAACTGTTGACGGGGCGGGTAGCCGCCGCCGTCACCTACAACGGCGACGCCGCGGCGCTGCGCCGACGCAACGCCCAGGTCGTCTATGTGATTCCGCGCGAGGGCGGCGCCCTGTGGCTGGACTTCCTGGCCATCGCGGCCCACGCCCGGCACCCGGCACTCGCCGCCGCCTTCCTCGATTTCATCAACCGTCCCGCGGTCGCCGCCCGCAACGCGCAGGACCTCGCCTACGCGACTGCCAATCTGGCCGCCGAGCGAATACTGCCGGCGCAGATGCGCCATAACCCGCTGATCTATCCTGACGCCGCCACCCTCGGGCGCTGCGAGTCCTACACCCAACTGCCGGCATCCGCCATGGCCGCCAGGCTGCAGGCCTACGCTGCGTTGATGCACGGGGACTAAGCACCGTGCGGCTCCAACTCAAACTCGCCATGGTACTGGTGCCGCTGGTCGCGGGACCCGTGCTGGCACTAGGCTGGCTGTCCTATCACGGACTGAGCGAGGACCTGGAGGAGATCGTGGAGCGGGACCTGGATGGCACCTTGGAGGCGGTGACGGCGGGACTGCACGAACTGGTGGAGACGGCGCGCACCAATAGCACGCTCTTTGCCGCCGCCGCCCCGGTGGAGCGCTATGCCCGCAATACCGACGAGCAGGAGCGAACCGACCTGTTGCAGGCACCCCTGCTCAAGCTCTTCTACCAGTACCGCGACGCCTATCCCGAGTATCGGGAGATCCGCTTCCTGCGGCCGGACGGCACCCCGGAGGTCCGGGTAGCGGCGCCCGGCCTGCCGGATCGGCAGCCGGCCGGGGCGTCCGACCCCGGTTTTGCCGCGGTGAGCGCCGACCCCCAGCCGGTCAGTCTGAGCCTGGCCCCGCACGACGACGGCACACTGCGGGTCTATCGCCGCATCGCGCTGGCGGACAACTTCCTCACCCGGGCGGACACGAGCCTGCGCACCCGCGGGTATCTGGCCTTGCGCGTCTCGCTCGACCCGATCTATGCGCGGCTGCGCGCCCGGCCATTCGGCATCGCCGGTCAGCTGATCCTGGCCCTGCCCGACGGGGAGGTCCTGTTCGACTCCAGCAACACCTGGACTGGGCAGCGCCTGCCGCCCGAATTGCTGACCCAATCGGTGCGATCCGACCCCGCGAACAAGCGGGACGCCGACCCCCAGACCTGGACCGCGGGTCATTGGTTGTTCAAGGTCCGACTCATTCCCCCCGGGGTCCTGGCCCTGGCCGCCCTGCCGGAGGACACCCTGACCGCCCCCTTGAACCGGGTGGGGCTCACCACGCTGGCCCTGACCGCACTCGCCGTCTTGCTCCTGATCGCCGTGTTGGGCACTTGGCTGTGGCGTCTGGTGCTGCGCCCACTGGCGCTCCTGCGCGACGCCGCCGGGCGCATCGGCGCCGGGGCGCTGCGCACCCCGATCCCGATCGATTCGCGCGACGAGATCGGCGCCCTGGCGGCGGCGGTGCGCGCGATGGACGCGGACCTGGCACAGCGGCGCGAGGAGATCGAGCGACTCGCCTTCCACGACCCACTCACCGGGCTGCCCAATCGGCGGCTGATCAGCGAGCTGCTGACCACCCGCATCGCCGCCGTCGCACACGAGGGCCGCCGCTTGGCCGTGCTCTTCCTGGACCTGGACAACTTTAAGCAGATCAATGACGGACTCGGCCATGGATCGGGTGACGCCCTGTTGCTGAGTCTGGCGGGGCGACTGGAGGGGATCGCCGCGAGCAGCGCGGCCGAGGTCCATGTCGGGCGTTTCGGCGGGGACGAGTTCCTCATCGTCGCCGATCGGTTGAGTGGCCCGGAACAGGCCGCGGACCTCGCGCAACGCATCCTCACGGCGACCGCCGAGCCCTTCGACCTGGGGGATACCCAATACATCGTCACCGCCAGCATCGGCATCGCCCTGCACCCCCAGGACGCCAGCGATGCCGACAACCTGATCCGCTGCGCGGATCTGGCCATGTACGGGGCCAAGGCGCGAGGCCGCAATGCGCTCCATTTCTTCTCCGCCGACCTCGACAGCCGGGTCGCCGCCCGGCTACAGATGGAAAACCAGTTGCGCCTGGCCCTGATGCGTCATGAGATCAGCCTGCACTATCAGCCCATCGTCGACCTGAAAAGCGGGCGCCCGGCCGCCTTCGAGGCCCTGCTGCGCTGGGACAGCGAGACCCTAGGCGCGGTCCCGCCCGAGCGATTCATCCCGCTGGCGGAGGAGACCGGGCTGATTCGGGAGATTGGGTGCTGGGTGCTGGGCGAGGTCTGCCGCCAAATCGTCGCCTGGCGTCGCGCCGGGTTGGTGACGGTGCCGGTGGCGGTCAATGTCTCCGCGACCCAGCTCCAACGCGACTGCCTGGCACGACCCGTGCGCGCCCTGCTGGCCGAGCACCAATTGTCGCCTGATGACCTCCAGATCGAGGTCACCGAGTCGGTCCTGATGGAACAGACCCTGCGTGACACCGGCCGGCTCCAGGCCCTGCACGCACTGGGGCTCGCCATCCATATCGACGACTTCGGCACCGGCTATTCGTCGCTCGCCTATCTGCAACGCCTGGCGGTGGACTGTATCAAGATCGACCAGGGATTCATTGCCCGGCTGTGCGTGCCGGACCGGGATGCGACCCTGGTGACGGCCATGATCGGGCTGGCCCACGCACTGCACCTGCACGTCGTCGCCGAGGGGATCGAGACCCAGGAGCAGTTGGACGCACTGCGTGCGCTGGGCTGTGACCTGGGCCAGGGCTATCTGTTCGCCCGCCCGGCCCCCGCCGCGGTTGCGGCATTGCTGTTGGACCCGGCGGTGCCGGCTTGAACCTGCCGCCGGAGCTCGCCACCCACCTGGGTCTGGTGCTCCTCGCCGGCGCCCTCGATGCACTGTTTGGCGATCCGGTCTATCGGCTCCATCCGGTGCGGCTGCTGGGTGCCTTGAGCCTGGCCGGGGAACGACTGCTCTTTGCCGTTGGGCTGAATGGTCGCGCCGGCGGCCTCATGCACTGGGTCCTGGTGGTCGGCGGCGCGCTCGCGACCTGGTGGGGGATCGGTTATGGACTGGGGCTATTGCACCCCTGGCTGGCCCTGGCCTGGGATTGCTTCATCGCCTATAGCCTGCTGTGTATGCGCGACCTGCTGGTGCATGGGCAGCGCGTCCTGGAGGTCCTAGACGACCTGCCCCGCGCGCGGCGACGGCTCGGGATGTTGGTCGGCCGGGATACCGACCAACTGGGACGCGACGGCATCGTGCGCGCCACCATCGAGAGCCTGTCGGAGAACCTGACCGATGGCGTACTCACCCCACTGTGGGCACTGTGCCTGTTCGGCCTGCCGGGGCTGATCCTGGTCAAGGCGGTATCGACGCTGGATTCGATGGTCGGCTACAAGACGGCGCGTTATGCGCGCTTCGGCTGGGCCGGGGCGCGCTCGGACGACCTGGTCCATTGGCTGCCGGCACGCCTGTCGGTGCCATTGATTGCATTGGCGGCCGCCCTGCTGCGGTTGCACCCATGGCTCGCCTTCCAGGCCGCCCGGCGTTATCACGCCTGCCTGCCGAGCCCCAATTCGGGCTGGAGCGAGGCCGCCTGCGCCGGGGCGTTACGAATACGCTTGGCGGGTCCGGCGCAGTATCGCGGGGAATGGGTGGAGCGCGACTATCTGGGCGATCAGGACTGGCCGGCCGATGTGGAAGGCAGCGACCTGCGGCGCGCCTTGCGCCTGATACTCTTGTGCTGTGTGCTGGCCCTCGGCGTGGGAATCATGCTTGCGCCGCTGCGGGTGCCGATGCCCTGGTGATCGCACCTTTCGGCAAGAAATACCCGAATCCCATCAACAGGTCGACGAACCGATCCAACGCGTCGGCCATGGCGCCCTTACGCAGGTTAAGCAGCACGGCCACCAAGGGCGGAAGCGGCAGCGCGCGCAGGGATGAAATCGGTTGGTTTGCTCCGTGCGTGGGCGGAAAATTCATCCGAAAGCAAATATTCTTCTAGCAGCCCATAGATATTTTCAACTTGCATTTGCCAAAATATCGGGAATAAAATGGCTCTTTGGGATCTCAGTAGGTCGGCATATTTATAAATTACATGATGTTATGACGACATGTAGGGCGTCATAGAGTCGCATAACGAGCCGCATCGACAAGCCCCTGACAGGGCTTGGAGCGATTACTGCTCTGCCGAAC
>NZ_CAJAXH010000097.1 GCF_903946935.1 uncultured Thiodictyon sp. | reverse complement strand
TCTAAGTCCTGAAGAGAAGATTCACCACAAAGACACAAAGAGCACAAAGTCATTCTTCTCCGTGTCCTTTGTGCCTTTGTGGTGAACCTCTTCCTGCCGCATTCTACGTGTTCTCTGTGGTGAATCGGGCTCAGCGTACCAGCCGGACCAAGGGGCCGGTCAGGGCGAGCCCCGGGTGAGCCTGCACCGCGGCGCCTTTGTGCCTTTGTGGTGAGCCTCTTCCTGCCGCACCAGTCGCGTCCTCTAAGTCCTGAAGAGAAGATTCACCACAAAGGCACAAAGGACACAAAGTCATTCTTCTCCGTGTCCTTTGTGCCTTTGTGGTGAACCTCTTCCTGCCGCATTCTACGTGTTCTCTGTGGTGAATCGGGCTCAGCGTACCAACCGGACCAGGGGGCCGGTCAGGGCGAGCCCCGGGTGGGCCTGCACCGCGGCGCGGATCATGGGGTCCGTCACCACCAGCCCCGGCGGGAGCTTGGTGCGCAACTGTGCCAGAGGAACCGCCCCACCCAGGGCCGCCATCACCCGGGCGATGGTCTCGCCCAGGTCATCGGCCTGTGGAGCGCCGGGGCCGATCCGGTAGCGCGGATCGTCAGCCTCCCCGTCCTGCATATCCATGTCCGGCAGGCTGCGTAGCCAGAGCCGCACCTGATGCCGGTCCCAGCCCAACCGCTGCCAGAGCAGTGACCGGTCCTGGCAGACCTCGTCCAGCGTCCGCGCGGTGGCCGCGAGATCCTTGCGGACCGTCTGCAATTCCATCAAGGTGTCCGCCATAGCAAACCCTCATCGTCTCACTTCTAAGAATTCACCACAAAGGCACAAAGGACACAAAGGTTTCTTCTTCTTTGTGTCCTTTGTGCCTTTGTGGTGAATCTTCTTGCACCAACCTTGTCATGTCCGTGCCTCGATCGCCGGGTGAATGGCGTCATAGAGCCGGCCGACCTCGGCGAGCAAGGCATCCATCCGGTGCCGCGCCGCGCGCCGCTTCGCCATGAGGTCCACCAGGCTGGCGTGCCAGCGCTCGGCAAGCCCCTGGTCCGGGACCGGCAAGACCAACTGGTCCACCGCGGCGGGCTGGACGAAGCGCTGGACGCTGCCGGTCGCCAGGCGCACCCATTGCGCCCGCACCAGCGCGGACTCCATCAGGAGGGCGAAGGCGCCCTGAAAGCGATGGAAGCACAGGGTAATGAGCTGCTCGCTCGGCAGGATGCATTCGGTGACCGGCTCCGCCACAAAGGCGACCTTCGGATCGGCGGCGAAGGTGGAGAGCAGCACGTCGAATTGCGCCAGCGGGCGGACCTGGGTGCGCCAGGCCAGCTCGGGGCGGCCGGCGAGGCGCGGGGCGATGCCGAACTGCTGGTCCAGGTCGCTGATGCGCAGCGCCCGGCAGGTCTCCGGGTTGGCCTCCCGCGGTTCGCGCGGGGCGATCTGTGCCAGTGAGCCCAGGGGTGCGGCGAGGCCCGTCTCTTGAAGGGTACGCACCATTTGGTGCTGCTCGGCGACGGCCATGTTGAGTTGGTCGCTCAGGTCTTCGGGTGCGAACCGGGCCCAGCGGCGGGTCGCGAGCGATCCGCTCATAAAGGCTGCCGTGTCCGGCAGGCGCTCGGCGAGCCAATCACTCAGCTCACGGCGCAGCCGGAACAGCTGCTCGAAGCTCTGACTGTCGCGATTCAGTGCCTCGAAGTAATCCTGTGCCAGGGCATTCATCCCAGCGGGCTTGGGCGCGATGGGCATTCCGGCGATGTGGCGCAGGCCCACGCGGACCAGTTCGGTGATGCTGCCCGAGGTCTCCAGATAATCCCGGTAGTGCGGCTGATTCAGGCAGTAGGCGGTCCAGAGGGCCTGGTCGGGTGCCAGTCCGCGAATGATGCCGAGGTTGGCGTCCACCGGGTGGCGGCGGTGCAGTTCGCTGACCAGGGCCGCAGCGACGCTGCCGACCCGGCGCAGGATCACGTCCATGGGCTGGACGCAGAAGGGCTCCTCCGCCAAGAGCGGCGGCAGCCAGTGCTCGGCCTGCGTGCGCAGTTCCATGGGCTCGATGTGGCGCAGACGGTAGACGGGCGCGCACTCGATGCGCGGGTCGTAGCCGCTCGCGGCTGGGTTGCTGCTGACCCGCCAGCCGTCCAGGCAGCCCCCGAGGCGCCCCAGGGGCGCCCACTCGCCGGCGTGGCGGCCGAGCCACGCGGCGCGGGAAAGCTGGTAGTCAGGCCGCCAATCATCGGCCAGTACGACTTGGTCCGCTGCGATCCAGTCTGCCTTCAATGCCTTTGCGCCTTAGATGCTTAGCTTCAACGGTATGCGCCAGCCTTGGCGCATTCCCGCCCCTTAAGTTGCCCTGCCTGCCAACTTGCCCTCTACCTTAGTCTTGGCACCGCTGTAGGTCAAGAAAAATAGATGCGAGTCTGAACGCGCTTTTACTGGCGACTACAAAACGCAGAAGGCCGAGGGTTAGTTTTGCACGTATCCTGATCTGACCCGTAGCCGATGAGCATGGCCCCCCACTGGCCACCCTCTAAACCAGAACGCCCGGGGGTCGAACTCGCCGAGCCGGGCGGCTCCAATGCCTCGCAGGCCCTACCTACACCGCCACATCCCCATCTGACCGTTCGCTGACAGCCCCGCTCAGGGTTTGTCTAACCGCGCTGCCTTACGCTGTACCCAAGGTCGCGATCAACCGCGCCCTGATCACGCCAAGACAGCGTTCAGGAGATCAGCCATGTACACCTACCCGATCCACTCCCGCGACTCACGTACCGCCCCGCAATCCCGGACCGCGCGGCCGTCCAAGCCGGTCTCACGCGACAGCATCGCGCAAGACCTGGCGGTCGCCGAAATGATCGCCAACGCCTTCAACGATAACGCGTCACAGCTCTACCGCGGTATTTGATCGTCCCTGCCGAAACTCGGCCAGTTCCCCCACTGCGCCCGGAGTCGGCGCCTTCACTCGGGCAAAGTTCCCCCCACTTTGCCTGCGTCAGCGCCCCGACTCCGGCCAGTTCCTGGCGTCCGTCTGCGATGTTTGTGGGTCGAGCCGCGGAGTCTTGTGGCCTGCTACAGGTAGGCCCCGCCTGGACCGCGACATCCCCATCTGACCATCGGCTGACAGTGCCGTTCAGGTCGTGTCTACCGGGCTTGCCTTACCCTGTGCCCAAGGTCGCAGTCATCTGCGTCACTATCACGGTTCTCAAAGTACTCAGCTTTTATATCCGGGAACACCGGCCCCCCAGCCGGCCCGGGTCCTTTTTTCGTCCGTTCTGTGGGCATCCAGTTGATTCAAGATTGCTCCCCTGGCAACGCGACTGTTGGGTCTAAAAAGGTACCTCTCATGAACCTCCCACGCGCTTCGATCTGGATGCAAGACCTGATCATCCTCGCTGCCGTGCTGACGGTGGTGGCGACCGCGTTGCTGGATTGCCTATGGCTACCTTTGCTTTGAGGCCGCCGCAGGCTGAACCCGGAGCCTGATCCGATAGAGCACCGGGTACTCCTGGCCTGCTGTTTGAACCACAAAATACTATTCTGACTATTTGCTGACGGGCGCGCTCAGGTCCTGTCTAACCGGCCTGCGTTACGCTGTGTCCCAAGGTCGCATGAAACGCGGCCTGATGGCAAACCATAGTGCTCGGAGGATCAGACAATGCATACCTACCCAATCGATGACCGTGACTGGCGTGCCGCCTCGAAGCCCCGCACCTCGGCGATGGCAACTCCCGTCAGTACCCGGTGTGTCAAGGGCGTGCGTCCCCAGGCCGTATTCAGCGCCAGTATCGAAGCCATGATGGCCACCGAGATGATCGTCAGCGCCTTCAACGATAACGCGTCGCAGCTCTATCGTGGTATTTGATCAGGGCGCGTCGGTTGAGCGTACGATTTTCCCGACTTCTGCGGTGATCCAAAGAGGATGAGATCCATGCAAAATCGAGCGAGCTATCATAGCAACCCTGCGGATCTGCGCCAGATAATCGATTCCCTGCACGCCGTCCTTACCAGTGATAAGCCGGACGTTCGCCCGCGATACGATCGGGTTGAGCAACTGCCGAGCCACCGTGCCGAAGCGGTCAAAGCCGTGGGACGTCCAGATGGCCCCTGGTGACATGACTGTGGTCTCCTGGTGACGGTGTAGGCACTAGAAAAGCAGGAAGCGGCGGGAACAGAGGGTCCAACATCAAGCGCCCGGCGGGTAACCGGTTGGGTCAACTGATCGATCTGACCGCAAACGAGACGGTGGACAGACCGCACCGGGCGTTCTGTTCCATTACGCCTGAGAAACCCCAGGCATCGCGTTTTCAGACAACGGTGGGGCCTTCGCTGGACGCAGCACCTGGGGCCCCAGTCAGCGCATGCCCGCCAATGGCCTCCATCCGCGCCTTGAGCTTCTGCCCCGGCCGGAACGTCACGACCCGGCGGGCGGTGATCTGGACCTCGATCCCGGTCTTCGGGTTGCGCCCCGGGCGCTCCTTCTTCTCGCGCAGTTCGAAGTTGCCGAATCCGGACAACTTGACCTCTTCGCCGCGCTCCAGGGTCTTGCGGATTTCCTCGAAAAAGCTGTCGACGAGGTCTTTGGCCTCACGCTTGTTGAGCCCAAGCTCCTCGAACAGGTGCTCTGCCATGTCGGCTTTGGTCAAGGCCATCCTCTCACTCCCATCATCGTGCGCAGAAATAGACTCAAAGCGCGAGGCACACAGGTCCCGCGATCCAAGCCGCTGCATGGCCGGCAAGTGTCTGAGAAGACGCCTGCAAAATCAATCTTGACAAGGGGTTATTTCTGGCCCGCCGGTGTTTCGCTCAGGCAGTGGGCCGCGTCCACCGGGTCCGTGACGGACAGCCCCCGGTGCAGGGCGCCAGCACCAAAGCGGGCGTGGATACGGTCGACCGCGACCGTGAGGCGCCGCTCCCGCTCGCTGTCCGCGGGGCGCTCGGCCGCGTCGTCGAAGAGGTCCGGCTGGACCGGCTCCGGGGTCCCCAGATCGGCGATCCCCAGGCCGATCAGGCGCACGGGCTTGCCCTGCCAGTGGCCGGCCTCGAACAGCGATCAGGCGGCGGCGAACAGGGTGCGAGCGTCGTCGCTGTGCCGCGGCAGCCGCCGTTGCCGGGCGTGGGTATCGAAGCCGCAGAAGCGGATCTTCAGCGTCACGGTGCGCCCTGCGATGGTCTCCTGCCGGGCCGCGGCGGCGACCTCGGCTGCCAGCGCGCGCAGGGTGTCGCGCAGCACGCCGGGATCGGTCACGTCGACGCCGAAGGTGGTCTCCTTGGAGAGTGACTGGCGGGCGGTGCGCTCGCCGACCCGGTCGGAGGCGATGCCCCGCGCCTGCTGGTAAAGGTTGGTGGCGGCCCGCAACCCCAGATGGGCCTGAAGCTGCGTGAGCGACAACCCGCGCAGGTCTGCGACGGTGCGCAGCCCCAACCGCGTGAGGATTGGCAGGGTCCGGCTGCCGACCCCGCGCAGGATGCCGACCGGCTGCCCGCCAAGAAAATCACAGACCTGTTCCGGGGGCACCACGACCAGTCCGTCCGGTTTGCCGAAGTCCGAGGCGATCTTGGCCACCAGCCGGTTGGGGGCGATCCCGACCGAGGCGGTCAGGCCGACCGCGGTGCGGATCGCCGCCTTGATCTGCGCGCCGATGGTCTCCGGGGGGCCGATCAGGTGCCCGAGCCCGCTCACATCGAGAAAGGCCTCGTCGATGGAGATCGGTTCCACCACCGGGGTACAGGTGGCCATGACCGCGCGAATCTCGCGGGCGACCTCCAGGTAATGCGCCATGCGCGGGCGCAGATAGACCGCGTCCGGACCGCGGTGGTGGGCCTCGTTGATGGGCATGGCCGAGTGGATGCCGAAGCGCCGCGCCTCGTAGGAGCAGGTGGCCACCACCCCGCGCCCGCCGGGCTGGGCGCCGACCACCACCGGCAACCCCCTCAGGGCTGGGTTGTCGCGCTGCTCCACCGCGGCATAGAAGGCGTCCATGTCCAGGTGCATGATCCAGCGCG
>NZ_CAJAXH010000096.1 GCF_903946935.1 uncultured Thiodictyon sp. | reverse complement strand
CGGATAGACCGCCGGGGCCTACGCGCGCGCGCTGTCGGTCCTCGACCGGCCTTGATCGAAACTGCGGCCACCGTCCCTGCGGCAGCCCGTCGCGGCCGGGGGCCGCTCCTACCCGCGTAGGAGCGGCCCCCGGCCGCGACGCATGCCGGCAACGGGACGGCCAGAAAATCATCGTGACCGACGCCCATCATTCCTCCACCGCGTCGCCCTGCACGATGGCCCGCCCCTGGAACATGTCGCGAGTCTTGCGCGCCAGGTTGCGGGCGTTGCGGGCGAGGACGTCGCGCAGTGCAGTATACCGCTGCGTCTGGGCGGCGTGGTGGCCGACCAGGTAGGACTTACTGAGGTTTTCGACTGAGATGGCGATGTCTGGCATGGGGGAAGGTTCCGCGATGGCGTCGAGGACGATCGGGCGGATCGTGCGATGGCCCCAAGTCGGATCGTGGCCGCCTGACCGGCAGCGAGTTTCCGATAGTCCGTTTTTCCACGCGGTATCATGGTCGGTCATTACGCCTGCGGATCATCCGTCCGAGCCCCACTCAAATCAGGTCCGCAAAACTCTTCTCCATGCGGCGGAACTGGCGGATGCCGAGCCATAGGAAGAAGACGATGACGCCCCAACTGAGCAGAAAGCCGGGCAGATAGAGGGTCGATTCGCCGCCGAGGATGGCCCAGCGGAAACCGTCGATGACGCCGACCACGGGGTTGAGCGAGTAGATCAACCGCCAGTGTTCCGGCACCACCGACGAGCTGAACCCCACCGGCGATACATATAGGCCGAATTGGACGATGAATGGAATGATGTAGCGGAAATCACGGTATTTGACGTTGAGCGCGGTAATCCACAGCCCCGGCCCCAGGCTGGCTAGAAAGGCCATCGCGACGAACAGTGGTAAGGTGAGGATCTGCCAGTCGGGCAGGAACCGGTACCAAAGCATTAACCCAATGAGAATGGCGAAACTGATGAGGAAGTCGACGAACGACACCACCACCGCAGCGGTGGGGACAATGAGCCGGGGAAAATACACCTTACTGATCAGGTTGGCGTTGCCGATGAGGCTATTGGACGACTCCGACAGTGCAGTGGCAAAGAACTGCCACGGCAACAGACCGGCGAACACCATCAGTGCATAAGGAGCAGCACCTTCGGTGGGAAATTTGCCGAGCTTGCCGAATAGCACGGTGAACACCACCATGGTGAGAAACGGCCGGATCAGCGCCCACGCCAAACCGATGATGGTCTGTTTGTAACGCACCGAGATGTCGCGCCAGGCCAGCACGTAGAAGAGTTCACGGTAGCGCCACAGATCGCGCCAATAGTCGCGTGCGGCCAAGCCGGGTTCGATGATGAGGGTATGGGGTTGAGTCATGTCGTATGGCCCAGATTCGGCGGGCTCAGATCGACGCGGCCATCATCGGCCGCTCCAGTCGATGCACGTGCGACAGATGATAACGCAACAGCCAGGCCGCCGGGCTGTGCGGCTGGAAATGCGCAAGGCCGGCGCGGATGCGGGTCATCTCGCTGGCGAAAGTGCCCGATCGATTCATCCACGGCCCAGGCGTCCAGGGTCTCTTGGGCCGATCTATAGGTGAGGATGTTGTGGGCGCCCAGGTTGTCGAGTCCATCGGGCAGGTCTTGGAGGGCGGCCGGATCGAGGGTGGCGGCCTGGCCGGTCAGGCGTTCGATGATCAAGACGTCGAGCCGCTGGCTCTTCAAGGCGAGTTCCAACTCCAGCTCGCCCCGCCAGGGGCGACCGGCGAAGAGGTCGGTCAGGGCCATGCCGAACAGGCGGTGCCAGGGGGTGGGGGTGTCGCGGGACATCATCGGTTCCTCCGCTAGAAACCCCGTCGTTCAGGGCGGGGAGGGATAGCGGTCGTCGGGATCGCCGACGGTTCTTTGTTCGTTGCAGGCTTTCCAAGAGATTCGGTTGGCGTCTAGTCCGGCTCTTGCAGGTAAGCGTGAATCGCCACAACGCCCCGTCGAGCATCGGTCAGGTCGTGGCTGGCTTGGTCACGGCCGATTTCCGCGGTCGAATCATAATCTCCGAGCTGTCGATCTTCAAACAGCCGCGTCACGATCCGCGTGTACTCTGAGGGGAAAACGCCTGATCGAATAAAGTCTTTGTGAATCGCCCAATCAACTGCGCGTGGCTGGAGCAGGTCTGGCCTCGGGAGAGATGAAGAGCGCTGATCGCATGAAAAACAGCGTAATAGGCGCGCGACGCCGCATCGCCATAAAGTCCTTCCTTGAACAATAACTCCGCGGCCTGGACCTTGGATTGCGCGGCAACCAGCAGACGCTCGATCGCGGGCGTCACAGTCGCACGGCCTCGCGGGCAATATTTCGCGCCAATGGAGAGTCTTGACTGCCGAACCACTCACTCTCGGTTCGCAGCAAGGTAGCCACCAAGGCTTCGTAGCGGTCAAGGATCTCCACTTGCAAGTCCAAAATGCGGTCGCGCATGACCTGCGTCTTTTCGTCGACGATGATCAAAACATCATAATCGGAGGTCGGGCGCGCATCCCCACGCGCCCTGGAGCCATACAACCAGAGACCACGCAGCTGGGTGCCGAGGCGGCGATGGAGTTCGTCGGCAAGAGTTGTAATGACAGGATCAGGGGACATCTTGTGCTGCCAGCCAAGCGGCCAGATCCGCCGCATCAGTAAAGTCGAGCAAGGTCTCGCCCAATGCCGCTACTTGTTTGATCGGTAACGCCGCAATGCTGGACTGTTGGGCCTTTGAGATCAAGCCAATGCGGCGGCGCAATTGTCGTAGCACCAGACTAACCTCACGTTCCTGACCTTCCTGACGACCGCTTTTCGTTCAGCACATCAAAGATTTTAGACATTTCCGCGACCATACCAAAAGCGATGTCCAGGGTCACGATCAATTCCCCCGGGTCAAGGCGGTATTCGTGGGTAATCTGATTGCGAATTTCACGGATCTCTTGCCAACGCGCCGCCGAGGGCAAATATCCATAGCGCTCCAACAGATTCAGGATGTCGATGACCGGCAGCGACTCAACCGGTTCATGCAGCACATCCAGAGCAAACCGCCGGAACAACTGAACGCTGATGAGATCTTGCAGCTTGACGAAACGGTAAGCAAATTGATCCAGTGCGGCAATCAGGGCCGGATCTCTCATGGCAAAGTGATCCACCGTCAACGGCCGAGGACAGCGTGCCATCGCCTCCTGCAGCGCCAGGAAGTGAAGACCACATTCGCTGATAAGATCATCCAGCGATCTCATACCGGCTCACCCTGCCGTTTCGCTTCATGCTGAATGGAAGAAGACAATGCCTTATTCTCCACGACGGCGTCGATCATAATCCCGGCCAGCGGCGTGCGTAGTCAGGGCTTCCAGCCCTGACGGTGTCAGGCCAAGATGGCCTGACTACGCATCCGGCGAGCCCAAGTGGCCGGAATGACGATCAAGGCCTCCACGACCACGTCGATTTTTTGGTCGCCGAGGCAACGATGAAGTTCCGCGCACAAGCGTAATCGTCGGGGAACGGCCTCTTGCGGGGGCCAGTCCCCCGGAATGAACAAGTCAATGTCACCGCCCCGTGCCGCGTCGTTCAGACGTGATCCAAACACCTGCGGTGCCACGCCGAAATGCCGCAACCCAGCTTCGCGGATCATTTTTCTTTGTTCTTCTGTCAAACGCATTGCCGTCTCCTACGCCACCATGGCCTTGATCATCGTTCCGGCCGGTGTGCTGTATTCTGCAAGTCAGCGGCGACTGAGAGTTTGGCTTCCCAGACGAGATTCTATCATCCTGGCCGGGATGACGGCGTGCCGCCTGCCAGCCAGGCGTTGGGGTCCGCCACGTCGGCGAAACCGACCACGGCATCGCCCAAATTCTCCCGTGGATGCCCGCCCCCACTGGCTCCGCCACCTTAGTGCCCTGTTTGCTTGAGCCAGGCTTTGATCTGTTCGGGGTCTATCCCGCGCAGGATATCTTCCGGCGGAAGGCCGCGCAGGCGGTCTTCGGGCGCATAGCGTTTGAGTACCTCCGCGGGATCCAGGCCGCGCAGGCGCTCTTCGGGGTCCATCTTCTCCAGCAGGCCCGCGCGCAGGGCGGCATGTTCCTCCGGTGTCAGCCAGGGATCTTTGAGCATCCGGCGCAAGGTGTCGATTTTGAAATCGGTCACGGTGTAGGACATGTCGGGCAGCTCCAATCGATGCACTTGCGACAGATGATAGCGCAACAGCCGGGCGGCCGGGCTGTGAGGCTGGAAATGCGCAAGGCCGGCGCGGATGCGGGTCATCTCGCTGGCGAAAGTGCCCGATCGATTCATCCACGGCCCAGGCGTCCAGGGTCTCTTGGGCCGATTTGTAGGTGAGGATGTTGTGGGCACCCAGGGTGTCGACTCCATCGGGCAGGTCTTGGAGGGCGGCCGGATCGAGGGTGGCGGCCTGGCCGGTCAGGCGCTCGATGATCAAGACGTCGAGCCGCTGGCTTTTCAAGGCGAGTTCCAACTCGAGCTCGACCCGCCAGGGGCGCCCGGTGAAAAGGTCGGTCAGGGCCATGCCGAACAGGCGGTGCCAGGGGGTGGGGGTGTCACGGGGCATCGTGATCCGAGTCGATTGAGGTCTGGCTAAGGGGACAATGGCAGCGCCAACGCGGTTTCGTAAAATACTCTCCCCACCCGTCCGATGTGGTCTCGCAGTGCTTCGTTGCGAATGCCGGCAAGTCTTGAGAGATCGATGCTATAAGGCAGCAGCAAGTCGTCCAACCTTGTTTCCAACGCGAGCATTTGGCTATCGTCGAGTTCTCGCCCCTCCAGGACAAGATCGATATCCGAGCCATGGCGATAATTGCCCTTGGCCCTGGAACCATAGAGCAGCGCCCGTTCGATCTTGGGACAGTCGGCAAACACGGCACGAATTTGATCGATAACCGATTGCGACAGCCCACAGGTTTCCGGAGCGATATCAGCCACCGGCATCATCGGCGAGCGCCTGCATGCGGGTCTGGAAGGCATCGAACACGATCATGTAGCGGGTGGTAATGGTCTCAATCAGTTGGTTAGCCGTGTTTTCGTCATAGGTATGCGAAGAGCGATTGCGACTCTTGATGGTATCCATCCAAGTGTCGCCGTCGGTCACCAGACCACGCCGAAACGCTTCGCGGATGGCGTCGCGCGAACCGGTGATGTCGGTGTTGCCCTGATACTCGAAGTAATCCTTCATCACATTCCAGGAGAGTTCCTGCGTAAACTCAAAAGTTTTAATAAGTCCTTGCTGTTCGAGTCGGGACAAGGGCCGTTCTGCTGCCAATTCCACGGCCTCCCGCAGCTGCTGGAAGGCTCGCCGGTAATTGGCAAAGCGCTGTTGCCAGCGGATATCGAAGGTGGATTCATTCATGTCGCGTGCCGCCGCTGTCTCAAAATAAAGGTCAATTTTGACTTAGGGTCCAGGGATGTCGACCTCAATCATAATTCCGACCGCTGGGGCTGGCGACAACCCGTCGCGGCCGGGGGGCGCGCTCCTACCCGTCAGGCGTCCCCAGGTCCAGCTCGGAGCGCACGACCGTCTGGTGAAGCGGCCGATACATGAGCTGGGTAATCTGCTCCGAGACCAACCCAATCAAGAACACGAGGACCGCCGTGGTGAGCATGAAGACGGTCATGATTGAGAGCCGTAGGGTTTGGCTGTAGGTATAGGCCCAATAGCCGGTCCCGAGCAGGAAAAAGAGGAACGAGACCGGTACAAAGATCTTGAGCGGCGAATAGAGGCTGCCAATCTTGAAGATAATGAGCAGGAAGCGCAGGCCGTCACGCAGGGGGTGCAGGTGACTCTTGCCGGTGCGCTGCCCGGCAGCGATGGGGACATAGCTGACATCATACCCGGCGCGGAAGAAGGCCATGGTGCTGGTGGTCGGGTAGGAAAAACCGTTTGGCAGCAGGTAGATGAACTCCCGAAACCGGTCGGCGCGGGCGGCACGGAAGCCGGAGGTGAGGTCCAGCACCGGCTGCCCCGTCATGTAGGTCGCGAGCTGATTGTAGAGGCGGTTGGCGAGGCCGCGCGCCACACTGGCCTGCGAGGCCGAGCGGCGGGCGCCGACCACCATGTCGAATCCTTGGTCGAGTCGCTCCAGCAGACGGGGGATGTCGGCGGGATCGTGTTGGCCGTCGGCGTCCATGAACACCAGGATGTCGCCGGTGGCCGCACGGGCACCGGACTTGATGGCCGCGCCGTTGCCCTTTTGGTAGGGGTGGCGGATGCAACGCACACCCGCAGCGGCGCAGAGCGCCGCCGAGGCATCGGTGGAGGCATCGTCCACCACCAGGATCTCCGCTGCGGGCAGGACCTGGCGGATGCGTGCGAGCAGCCCCTGAAGGGATGCCGCCTCGTTGCGGCACGGCAAGATGATGCTGATCTTGGAGGGCACGCAGACTCCGTCGGGGTTAGGTGTTTGGACCGGTGGAACAGATCGACGGCACGACCACGATCGACTGCGATGCCGCCATCCCTGCCCCGGGGCTACTTGAGTACCCGCAGGGCTTTACCGACCCCGGTCGGGGTTAACGCGAACCGGCGGTTGCGGTTGCCGCTGCCGAGGCCGGGCCTGCACAAGCGCGATGGGTCCAGTATATCCCCCGGCGGCGAGCCGTGCCGGTTGTGGCCTTGATCATAACTCCGGCCAGCGGCGATCGGTCCGCACAGCGGACCCTACGGCTTGCGCCGCGCCCGTAGGGTCCGCTATGCGGACCAACGCCCTCGCCGTTAGCCCGGTGACCGGGATTATGACCAAAGCCCCGGTTGGCCTGGGGCTTGGCCTTGATCGTCGCCCCGGCCGGTCTCCCTCCGTCAGCCAAGCCGGCCGTCACGGCTAGCAGGCTGTCGGACTTAGTGATGCAACCGATTGAATGCAAAGAGTTTCCTCTTTTGCGCCAAAAAGTCGTTTTCCTGTTTAATCAATCGGTTACGCCATCAAGTCCGACAGGCTGCTAGTCGTTGCCCTGCTCCATCCGCCCGCTGCGGGTACGTGACTGGTAGGGGAAACGCGCCTGACCGAAGCGGACCAGCAGCACCGCCCCTGCCAGGATCAGCACGGCACCGGCGGAGGCGGTAATCCCCAGCTCAGTCAGCTCCTTCATGTCCAGGATGATATGACGGGCCAAGGCGACCATGGCAATGTAGAGTGGGATGCGCACCGGCAAGGCGCCGGAGTCCAAATAGACGGCCACCATGGAGAGCACTTCGAGATAGATGAACAGCAACAGCAGATCGGCCAAGGCGACTTGGCCCCGACCGACCATGGCAACGATCTCCTGAACGCTGGCGATCACGGTCGCCACGCTGATCACCGCCAGAAAGGCTACCTCGAAATGGCCGAGGACCCGGCGCCCCGCATCCAAGAGACGCGGGCTGCGGTCGGTCCCCGCCGTGGACTGGTGTTCGCCCTGACCCGCCAGGCCCAAGCGCCCCCCGGCCGCGCCCGCGGCATGCAACTCGGGCCGCCGCCCGGCGCGGTCGGCCGGCGAGACGCTGTCTAATGTATTCGGACCCATGTTCTTGCTCCTCTAGCGATAGTGTGTCAACGCGTGCGTACGAGCACTCGTTCGTCAGCCGCGAGGATGGCACTAGGGCGCTGAGGATTCGCTGACAACCCCGATCAGAGGGCCTTCAGGCTTGGCCTGCATGTGCGGGGCTGCCCCATGAGTGGCGCACGGGGGCGCTGCGCAAACAAAGAGGGGCTAGGCCTTTTGGCCTAACCCCTTGTCTTTTATTGGTACCGAGGGCCGGAATCGAACCGGCATGGGGTCACCCCCGTCAGATTTTGAGTCTGATGCGTCTACCAGTTTCGCCACCCCGGCAGAGGAGACGGGCATTATAGGCCAAAGGCCGCGGGATTGTCAGCCCCGATCGCCCGATCAAGCTCGCGAAGGGGGCCCCCCGACACGGCGCCTCAGGGCCGCTCAAGGACCAATGGGTCGCCGACCCGAATCGCGCGCCGGGCGGCCTCCCCAGCGTTGAGCTCCAGGATGTAGCGGATCGCGGTGGATTGGCTCGGGTAGGTCGGGCAGGCCGGCTGTCGGCAGGGCGGGACGCCGGCCACGATCTCCAGCAGCACACCGGCGTCATCGAAATACAGCAGGTCCAGGGGGATCAGGGTGTTTTTCATCCAGAACTCGGCCCGATCGGGCTCCTGGACAAACAGCATTCCCTGGCCCGCCGACAGGTGTTGGCGGAACATCAGGCCGCGCCGTCGCTCATCGAGCGTCCGCGCCAATTCCACATGAAAGGTCGTCGCCCCGACGCGGACCCTGGCGCGCTCGGCAGCGCTCAGGCCTTGGCCTAGCGTCAGACCCAGAAGCAGGGTGAGCATGACCATGAAAGTCGCGCCGGGAGCGCGGTCCAATGCTCCCTCCCCGATTGGTGGAGGGCGGGATGATGCGGGTGCCATAGCCGTTACCGATACTCCTAGAAAGAGCGGTTATCACGCCAAGGCGCCAAGCTCGCCAAGGCTTTTCAGTGCGTTATCAGCGTTGCGCCAGTCACCCGGAGGGTGATCCGGAGAGTGGCACTACCCGCTTTGTATCGCTTGGCGAGCTTGGCGCCTTGGCGTGAGCGATTCCCTAACGAAGGACAATCGATTAGTGCTGACAGGATGGACAATAAAAGCTGGAGCGCTGGCCGATGCGCTGTTCCCGCAGTGGCGTGCCGCAACCGGGACAGGGCTGGCCGGTGCGCCCGTAGACCCGCAGCCAGCGGGCAAAATAGCCGGGGTTGCCGTTCTCCTGCACGAAGTCGCGCAGGGTGGTGCCGCCCTGGACGATGGAGGCGTTGAGCACGGTGCGGATGGTCTCGGCCAGGCGTTGGTAACGCGCGGCCGAGATGCGGTGGCAGGCCCGCGCCGGGTGGATGCCGGCGAGGTACAGCGATTCGCTGGCATAGATGTTGCCCACCCCGACCACCACGGCGGCGTCCATGATGAATGACTTGACCGCGACCCGCCGTGCGCGACTGAGCCGATACAGGCGGTCGCCGGCGAATCCGTCCTCCAGCGGCTCGGGTCCCAGGTGGCGCAGCAGTGGGTGGCGGGTCACCGCCAAGGCCGGCGGGTCGGGCGTCCAGAGCAGGAGACCGAAGCGACGCGGGTCGTGCAGACGCAGGGCCCGACCGTCGGCAAGGACCAGGTCGACATGGTCGTGTTTGATCGGCGGGGTCTGGGCCGCCACCACGCGCAGGCTCCCGGACATGCCCAGATGCAGGATCAGGCTGCCGCCGGCCACCTCGATCAGCAGGTATTTGGCCCGCCGGGACAGCGGCCCGATCCGTTGGCCGGTCAGACGCTCGGGCAGGTCCGGGGCGATCGGCTGGCGCAGACGGTGCTCGCGCACCACCAGCCGCTCGATCTGCCGACCGGCGAGGTGGGGACGGATGCCGCGCAGTGTGGTCTCGACCTCCGGGAGTTCGGGCACCCTCAATATCTCCGCAGTGAGGGCGTGATCTCGGCCTTAGGGACCTGCGCCGGTGGCTCCGCGTCCGGGTCCTGCCCCTGCCCTTGCCCCGGTGCGAAGGGGTCCACACCGAAGCCGGCGGGCGGGGCCTTGTAGGGCTCGGCGCCGAACCCGACTGGCGGCGCTTGATCCGGCCCGGACTCGTCGCCATAGGAACCCGCCGGGTGATCCGGACTGAGGCGGACTAATGGCGGGGCGCCCGCCGGCTCGGCCGCGGGGGTAACGGTGAGTTCGTCGGCTGGGGCGAAGGGGCCCGGGGCCTCGGTGGGCGTCGGCGCGCTGGCGGGCACGGCGGTCCTGGGTCGGGTCGCGGCTGAGGGCAGGCCGGGCGGGCCGGGATCGACCGCGCTGGGGTCCAGCGCGAGCAGCAGGCTATCGCTCAGGACATAGCGCAATTTGAGATCCAGGCGGCTCCAATGCCGCCGATCCGCTGAGACGACGAAGCGCAACAGGGTGCCGTCGCCGAACTTGACCTCGACCGGGTCGCCGTTGAGCTCCCCGGTCATGGGCTCCACGCGCTCCGCCACGAGTCCGTTCAGGGTGGTCAGGGAGACCGCGGACAGGGCAACCCCATTGAGTGTGCCGTAGCTGGGCAACTGCCCCCGGGGCAGGAGTTTGCGCGAGCAATAGTCGATGGCCGGGGCGATGAGTCGGGGGTAGAAGCGGTCCTCGATCAGATGCACAAGCCCGTCGGCGGGGGCATAGACATAGCGGCTTTGTCCCAGTGGGTCCAGGCCGCCGAAACCCAGGGGCAGGTTGTCAAGGCGCAGCCGCAGCCGGGCCGGGTCCAGTCCCAATTCACGCAGCGATGCGGACTGCGCCGGGAAGCTGCGCTGGACCGGGGCGGTGGCCACGCTGAGCAGCCGATCGACCTGTTCCTGGTCGGCGTCCAGGTCCATGGGCTGGCGCAGCCGCCAGCCGTCCTGGGTACGCTCCAGCTGGATGCTCGGCTCGCCGTCGCGTTCCAACTCGATGAGCCGCAGCCCCGCCGGGACGATCCCGGTCAGGGTCGCGGGGGCGTCAGTGACGGTGAGCACATGATGGATGGCGAGCCCCAGCCCCAGGAGCATCAGCGCTAACAGCAGATTGGCGATCCAGCGTGCGACCATGATTCAACCTCGTGCGCGCATCCAGCGCATCGTCAGGCCCGCCGTCAGGAAGAGCCCGGGCAACAGGACCAGCGACCCGAGCCCCAGCAGGAGGCGGCGGGTCCGGTTCAGGACCAGACCCGCGGCCGGACCGGGATTCGGGGGCAAGGCGAGCAGCGATTCTTCGCCGCTCACCCAACGCAGCAGTTTGAGCCCCAAGGCGCGGTTGCCGTAGGCGTTGATCTGGGCATTGCTCAGGAAGTCCCCGTCGCCGACCAGCAGCACGCGCTGGACCTGGCCCTCGGTGCCCAGCGGCCGGGTGAGCGCCAGGACGACCGGGAGCGGACCGGCCTGCTCCCCAACCACCTCGTCGCGGGAGATCGTCCCCTCGATGCGTCCGGTCTCGTTCCAACTGTCGGCCCCGGTGCTCAGGAATCCGGTGAGGGTCCAACCGGGGGCGGTGCCGGTCGCGAAGGCGACCGCCCCGGGCAGCAGCGCCGGGGCCTTGAGACCGGCCCCCAGCGGGTCGTCCGGGAACTCGGAGATGACCGCGACCGCCGGGGTGTCGGATTCGGATTCGAATGCGGCCGCCTTCGGGTCGACCACGGTACCCGGGAGCAGGCCGATCCCGAGCAGGTCCGCCAGCGGCTCGAGCCCGTTCATGGGCCCCGGGTCCAAGAGCCAGACCAGGTTGCCGCCCCGATCCAGATATTGGGCGAGCCGATCCGCCTCCCTGGGGAAGAGTTCAATTTCCGGGTTGGAGATCAGGGCCAATTGGGTGTTGGTCGGCACATCCGTCACGCTCGTGAGATCGAGGTTGCGCAGCAGGAAGCCGCTGTCCTTGAGCTCCTGGCCGAAACGCCCGAGGTCCCGGGGCCCGTCACCGTCGATCCGACGCTCGCCGTGCCCCTCCATGACCGCAACCCAGGGCGCCCGGGTGGTGACGAGGCGGGCGATGGCGGCGCTGAGTGCGCGCTCGCCGACCTCGTTCAAGGTCTCACGCCGTCCCCGGTACTCCAGCATGATCTGGCCGGCTCGCGAAACCTTGGCATCGCGCGCCTGTTCCGGGAAGCGCTGGGGGTCGACGAAGCGGACCTTGAGCCCGGGGGCCGCACGCCGATAGGGGGCCAGGAGGCGCTCGATGGCCTTGCCCAGCGGGTCCTGGGGGTCGATAAAGACGGTGGCGCGCAGCGGTGAGTCCAGGCGTTTGAGGATCGCCGCGGATTCGGGGCTGAGTGAGTTGGTGCCCGCGCCGGTCCAGTCCCAATACTGCCCGTCGCGGGCCAACAGCCAGCCCGCGGCGATCACGCAGGCCAGCAGCAACAGGGTGAATAGCCCGTCGACCAGCGGCCGTTCGATGCCCTTGATTGCCTCGCGGATGGGGCGCGTCCAGTGTGTCATCGCGAAATGAACAGGTCGTACGCACACAAGGGTATGCCTGGATTGGCGCGCCACGCCGCCCACCGATCAGTCGCCCAGTGCCAAGCCGCCACCGACCCATTTCCTGATTTGCGTTTATTTGCGTTCATTTGCGGACAATCATCCTGCATGGCTCACGCGAGCCGCCGGTTGGCCAGTCGCCGGTGGGTGAGGGCCAGAAAGAACCCGGTGAACAGCAAGAAGTAGGCGAGGTCACTGACCCGCACCGCCCCCAGCAGGAACCAAAAGAGGTGCTCGTTCCAGGCCAGCCAGCCGAACAGCGAGAGCCCGGGGAGATCGAGCCCCTGGGCCCGCCCGATGATGGAGAACAGGAGCAGGAGGCCGAAGGCGGCCAGCACCGCCGCCCCCGGCTGGTCGCTCAAGCTGGCGGTATAGAGTCCGATGGCGCCGAACATCAGGGCCGCGAGCCACAGCCCCAGGGTGGCCGCCGCGCACAGCCCCAGGTCCAGGTGCGCGCTCCCCGCCAGCAGGGTGAGGTTCAGCGCGGGCAGCAGGCACAGGGGCGTGAGGAGGGCCGCGGTGCCGATGAACTTGCCCAGGACCACGGTGTAGAGGTGGACCGGCGCGGCCCCGATCAGGTCGAAACTCCCGTCGCGGAACTCGGCGCTCAACATGCGCATGGCGATCAGGGGGGCGGCCAGCATGGCGATCACGGCAGCAAAACCGAACAGGTTGAGCGCCAATTCAATCGACAGGCTCGCCACCCGCTCATCGGCCCCGAGCCCGCTGAAGTCGTCCACCACCTTCAGAAACACCCAGGCGAGCACCACCTGGGAGCCCCCGAGCAACACCCACACGAGCGGCGTGACCAGCCCGCCACGCAGTTCCCGGCCGGCGATGGTAAGGATCATGTCCGCTCCTCCGCCCCGATCAAGTCGAAAAAGACCAGTTCCAGGTCGCTGCGCTCGGCGCTGAGTTCCCGCAGCCCCAGGCCCGCCGCCACCACTTGTCTGGTCAACTCCTCCGGTCCCGCGTCCGGTTTGAGTACGACGCGGATGCGCTCATCGCGCAATGGGGTCGCCGCCGCCACACAGTCCAGGGCGGCGAGCGCGGCACAGTGCCCCGGTGGGCTCAGGCGCAACCGCCAGATCGGGCTGTCTTGGCCGGCGGCCAGGTGGTCCCCGCGCAGCAGGCGGCCTTGGTGGAGGATCGCGACGCGGTTGCAGACCGCCTGGACCTCCGGCAGGATATGGCTGGAGAAGATGACCCCGCTGCCGCTGGCCAGTTCGCGCACCAGGGCGCGGACCTCGCGGACCTGCACCGGGTCCAGCCCCTCGGTGGGTTCGTCCAGGATCACCAGTGCCGGGCGGTGCAGGATCGCCTGGGCGATGCCGAGCCGCTGACGGAAGCCCTTTGAGAGTTTGGCGATGGGGCGTCGACCCAGGCCATCGAGCCCGCAGCGCGCCTTGGCCTCCGCCACCGCGTCCGTCAACTTAGCGCGCGGAATGCGATGCAGCCGGGCACAGAAGTGTAGATACTCGTCGAGGCGCAGGTCCTGATAGAGGGGCGGGCGCTCGGGCAAATAGCCCAGGAGCCGCTTGGCCGCGACCGGATTGAGTGCCAGATCGATGCCAGCGATCTCGACCCGACCGCTGCTGGGGGCCAGGTTACCGCTCAAGATCCGCAAACAGGTGGTCTTGCCGGCGCCATTGGGACCCAACAGGCCGAGCACCTCACCCCGCTCCAGGGTCAGGTTGAGTCCGGCCAGGGCCGTATGGTGGCCGAAGCGGCGGGTGAGCTCGGTGATGCGTACCAGGGTGTCCATAGACCGGGCACAATACCGACTTAGGCCGGACTTGCCAAACGCTCTTGCTGGTCCAGCCGGCGCGGGCGGCCACAACAGTGCTTGGCGATTGCGCCGCGGCGTGGCACCCTCCCATCTTGTTCACGTGCGAGACTGACCAACACCCAAGGGGGCCATCCCGGATGCATACGGAACGGGCAGAGACCACGCTCACGTTGAGCGCTGAGGAACGACACGAAATGATCGCCGTCGCCGCCTATTACCTGGCGGAGCAGCGAGGATTCCCTGGGGAAGGGGCGCTGGACGATTGGATCGTCGCCGAGCGCCAGATCGACCGGATGGTCGAGCGGATGCGCGAGGACGGCACCAACCGCCGTGCCCTGGAGCGGATGGGGTTGCGTAACGCGCTGAAGCTTTGGGGGCAGGACGAGCCGGAGGCGACACCGTCCTGACCGCCGCCCGGTGCCGCCTCGGCGCCCCCGGGGTGGTCTATTTTTGCGACGGGTCGACCACTAGGCCCGGCTTCGTGGGTCCGCTGGGTTTGGCTTCCTCAGCGGGCTTGGCCGTCGGTTTCGGTTGAAACGGCGGGCTCTTGGGGACGGCGCCGATGCCGGTGCCCAGCATGTTGACCGCCTCCGCGCTCTTGCCCGGGATCTCAAAACGCATCTCGGGCCAGATGGCGAGCCCCTTGGCCGCCGAGACGGTGCCGCTGCCGGCCTTGTCGGTGGTGGTGCCGGAGAGGGCGGTGCGCACGATCAGGTCGCTCTCCCCGCTGATGCCGGTGAGCTTGCCGGTGCCCCCGGTCAGCTTGAAGGTGCCGGTGCAGGAACCGGGCTCCCCGTCGCAACTGTACTCGGCGTAGATGTAGTCCCCGGTCGGGCTCTCGATGGTGCAGTAGCCGTGACCCTTGATGGTATTGGCCAGGACCTCGGTGATCTGGGTGGATGGACAGGTGAAGAGTGCAGCGTCCAGGAGCCCCTGGCCGTGCTCGATGTACATGATGCCCTCAAAGGTGCCGATGAACTGGAGCTTGTCCACGGCCACCTGATAGATCTGGCCGTTGGCCTCCCAGGGGGCGAGGATCTTGGCCGTACCCTGGTCCGCCCACAGGGGCGGCGGGGCCAGGGCGAGGCCGGCGAGGGCGAACAGGGAGGCGATGTTGGCCATCGGCAACCCTAGGGCTTCGCGGCCGACGCCGCCGGCGCGGCCGGGGCTGGCTTCGGTGCCGGGGTTGCGGCAGGGGCTGGCTGCGCTGCCGCCGGCGCGGCCGGTGTTGGCTTCGCTGCCGCCGGCGCGGCCGGGGCTGGCTTCGCTTCCGGGGTCGCTGCGGGCTGGGGCATTTCCGGGGCGGCGCCGGGGCCGCTTTCATCGGCGTCGTCCATCGCCGCGGCGCCCTCGTCGGGCGTTTCGGACTGGACTACTGCCAGACACTCGGCGATGTAGTCTTCCATGTCCTCCGCGGCCACCTCCTCCTCGGCCGCCATCTTACGGCACTCGGCAGCCGCGTCCTCCGCCAGGCTCAGGGTCGGATAGCCAGCGGCCAAAAACAGGGTGAGCGGCAGGACGTACAGTGCAGGCTTCATGGTGGTTCGGCTCCTAAATCGTGTTGCGGGGATGGCGGTGCGGGCGCCGGCGCTCGGTGGGCTGACCAACGGGAGGCCGACGTGTCGTGGTAACCGCTGCGGATGATAGCCGCCCCGGCCCCATACGGTAAATCGGTGTCTGCGGCACCGCGCCGGTAGACTTCACTGCGCCCGCTCAAGCATACTCCTGCCTCAACGCTGGCCCGCCGTCGGTGCGCTGCCACTGAACCTAACCCCGTTAGACATCGCGGTCATCCGGCCTGAGGAGTTCGTGCATTGAGCATCGACTGGAACACCTATCCCTGTGAGGACTTCTACGACGAGCTGGTCGCCGCCCCGGGCCAGGGTCGCGAGGCCTTCGCCGGGTTTCTGGATGACCTGAAGGCGCTGGGGTCCGACGAACTGGTGGCCCGCCAAGAGGCGGCCGAGGTGGCGATCAAGGCGATGGGCATCACCTTCACCGTCTACTCTGACGAGGGGGGTGCCATTGATCGCGCCTGGCCGTTCGACATCATCCCGCGGATCATCCCCAAGTCCGACTGGGATCGGGTCGAGGCGGGGCTCAAGCAACGGGTGCAGGCGCTCAATCTCTTTATCGACGACCTCTACCACGACCAGCGCATCATCGAGGAGGGGGTCTTCCCGGCCGCCGTGCTGGCCAAGTCGGCCAACTTCCGGCCCCAGTGCGTGGGGGTAGACCCGCCGCTCGGCATCTGGGCACACATCTGCGGCTCGGACCTGGTGCGTGACGCGGACGGGACCATCTATGTCCTGGAGGATAACCTGCGTGTCCCCTCCGGGGTCTCCTACATGCTGGAGAACCGCCTGGTGACCAAGCGGGTCTTCCCGGAGCTGTTCGAGCACTATGCCCCGCTCCCGGTGGATGACTACCCGTCCCAACTCTTCGATACCCTGGCCGCACTCTCGCCGCGCCCGGCGGACTACCCGCAGGTGGTGGTGCTGACGCCGGGCATCTACAACTCGGCCTATTTCGAGCACGCCTACCTGGCCCAGCAAATGGGCTGCGAGCTGGTGGAGGGTCGCGATCTGTTCGTGGACACGGACGACTGTGTCTACATGCGCACGGTCGATGGTCCCAAGCAGGTGGACGTGATCTATCGGCGGGTGGACGACCTGTTCCTGGACCCGGAGGTCTTCCGGCCCGATTCTACCCTGGGGGTGCCGGGCCTGATGCGCGCCTGGACCGTCGGCACCGTGGCCCTGGCCAATGCCCCGGGGGCCGGGGTAGCGGACGACAAGGTGGTCTATGCCTTCGTGCCGGAGATCATTAAATTCTATCTGGACGCCGACCCGATACTGCCCAATGTGCCGACCTATCGCTGCATGGACCCGGAGTCCCTGGCCTACACCCTGGACCACATGGAGCGCCTGGTGGTGAAACCGGCCAATGAGTCCGGCGGCTACGGGATGCTGATCGGTCCGGCTTCCACCTCGGCTGAGCGCGCGCAGTTCGCGCAGTTGATCCAGGCGGACCCGCGCAACTATATCTCCCAGCCGGCGCTCAAACTCTCCACGGTGCCGACCATCGTCGGGCGGGGGCTGGAGCCCCGGCATGTGGATCTGCGTCCTTTCATTCTGTCGGCGGACCGTCAGCAGGTGACCATGGGAGGGCTGACCCGCGTGGCGCTGCGCAAGGGGTCGCTGGTGGTCAATTCATCCCAGGGCGGGGGGAGCAAGGACACCTGGATCGTGCCTGATTGAGCGGTCAGTAGACCGCTCAATTGTGAATCCTAAGAAATCCTATCGAATTTCCCGCTGACGGTTGCGACCTTCGATCCTGGTCCACCGCGCCGGCTCGGTTGTTTGCACTATGAGGACACTTTTGGATGCTGTCGCGCGTCGCTGAGAACATCTATTGGCTGGGTCGTCACGTGGAGCGGGCCGAGAACGCCGCCCGGGTCGTCGCGGTCAATGCCAACCTGCTCATGGACCTGCCGCGGGGCATCGCCCCCGGCTGGCGGCCGCTGGTGGACATCACCGGGGCCAATGCCCAGTTCGAGACCGACTACCAGGACTACGACGAAGGCAACGTCGTGCATTTCCTGCTGGGCGACAACCGCAACCCCGGGTCCATCCTCTCCGCCCTGGAGGCTGCCCGGGAGACCTGCCGCACCATCCGCGATTTCCTCCCGCGGGAGGTCTGGGAGGTCTTAAACGAGCTCTATCTCTACGCCCGCGACCAACTCCACCGTGGCATGACCAAGAGCGGTCGCCATGCCTATCTGAAGTCCATCATCCTGGGCGCCCAGGGCATCCATGGCCTGCTCTCCGGCACTATGCTCCACGATCAGGGCTATGAGTTCCTGCACCTGGGGCGCTATCTGGAGCGGGCGGACATGACCACCCGCATCATCGACGTGCGCTCCGCCAACCTGCTGCCACACGAGACCACCGAGCTGAAACCCTACGAGACCATCCAGTGGGTCAGCGTACTGAGGTCACTGAGCGCCTATCAGGCCTACCGGCGCAGTGAGCAGGTGCGCGTACAGCGTGAACCGGTGTTGCGTTTCCTGTTCCAGCACCAGGAATTCCCCCGCGCAGTGTGCTATTGCATCGACGCCTCCCGGCAGAGCCTGGAGCAGCTACCCCGCAATGAAGCGGCGCTGCGCGTGGCCGGCCGGTTGCGGCGCAACCTGGAGGCGGCGGAGCCCTGGCGGTTCGACCAGCAGCAACTCCACGCCCATGTGGATGTCCTGCAACTGGCGATCGGTGAACTGCACGAGGAGATCGCCCGGACCTGGTTCCCGCCGCCGCTGGTGCTGGACGTCGCGGCCTGAGGCCCTGATGTTGCCTGCCAGGATGACGACCGCGCGATGACCATTGAGTCGGTGTTGTTCTGGAATCATGTCGGCCACCTGGGCGCGGCGGCCCTGATGCTGCCCCTGTTGTTGATCGCCTGTGCCGCCTTGTGGCAGACCGGCCAGGACGCCGCCGCCGGCCGTTGGGCGCTGCTGGTCGCGGCCGGGTCGGCGCTGGTGCTGGTCACCAAGATTGCGTTCCTGGCCTGGGGCCTGGGCAGCGCCGCACTCGACTTCACTGGGATCAGCGGGCACACCACCCTGGCCACCGCGATCCTGCCGGTGTGGCTCGCGTGGCTGCCGGGCCGCTGGGGCGGGCGCCGGGTCCAGTGGGTCGCGCTGTCGATCGGGCTTGGCATCGGCGCCCTGGTCGGCTGGTCGCGGATGGCTGTCGGAGCCCATAGCCTGAGTGAATCGGTCGCCGGCTGGTTGCTCGGGGCGGCGATCGCGGCGGCCGCGTTCCACTGGTTCGATCGGCGGGTGTCGCCGCCCTGGCTGGCCAAGGGTGCTGGGCTGATCCTGCTGCTTGCACTGAGTCCGGTGGCCGCGAATTGGCTCCCGACCGACCAGTGGGAGCATCGCATTGCCCGGGCACTGTCGCCCACCGGGACCGTGTATCACCGCAGTTGGCTGCGGGCGCAAGCGGGCCGCCGAAAAGTGGTGCGTCAATGAGCCCTAATGTTAGATTTTGAGCCATTACAGTGCTGGCTCGTCGCGATGCCAACCGCCGACGTATTCCGCCTCACCGATTCGATTGCTCGAGACGATTCGCATCCGGTGCTGGCATCCTGTTGATTGACGATCACTAAAACATGCTCGGCTATCGCCACGCCTTTCACGCCGGTAACTTTGCTGACGTACACAAACACGCACTGCTGGTGCAACTCTGTCTGGCCCTGCGACTCAAGGACAAGCCGTTCTGTGTGTTCGATACCCACGCGGGGGCGGGGCTCTATGACCTGGCGTCGGAGAGCGCACTCAAGAATCGCGAGTTCGACGGCGGGATCGGCCGGCTCTGGGACGCCCCGGCTGGACCGGAACTGGAGGCCTATCTGGAGCTGGTTCGGGCACTGAATCCGGACGGGCGCCTGCGCTGGTATCCGGGCTCCCCTCACCTCGCGCGCGCCCTGTTGCGGCCTGGGGATCGGCTGATTCTGTGCGAGCGGCACCCGGCGGATCACCTGGTGTTGCGTGCCGAATTCGCCGGGGACCCGCAGGTGGCAGTCCATTTCCGGGACGGCTACGAGGCGCCCGCGGGTCTGATGCCGCCGCCGCAGCGGCGCGGTCTGGTGCTCATGGACCCCTCATTTGAGATGCCGGGCGAGTTCGCGCGCCTGAGCGCGGCGCTCACGACCATCCAGCGGCGCTGGGCCGGGGCCGTGGTCGCCATCTGGTACCCGATCATCGAGCGCGAACCCAGCCGCGGGTTTCTGGACCGCCTCAAGGGGCTGGGCATCCCGGCCATCCTGTGCGCTGAATTGGGGGTATCACCCTATCGGGGATCGCTGGGGTTGCACGGGTCCGGCATGCTGATCGTCAATCCACCCTGGGGGCTCATGGCGACCCTGGAGCGGCTGCTGCCCGAGTTGCTGGAGCGGCTACGCCTCGCCGGGCCGGGCGAGACACGCCTTGAATGGCTGGTGAAGGCGCCCTGAACTGGGGCCTTGATCATGGCTCCACGGCGATCCTAGAGTACGGAATTCTCACGCCAAGGCGCCAAGGTTCTTCGGCGTGCGATCAGCGACGTAGGATTTGCCAGCCGGGTGATCGGGGAAGCGCAGAGCTACCTCTTCTCTTGGCGCCTTGGCGTCTTGGCGTCTTGGCGTGAGCAAATTCCGGATCCAGGCGCACCTGATGCTCGGGATGATGACTAATGCGGCCGGTTCACTGCCCCGCGATGGTCATCTCGTCGATCAGCCAGGAGCCGGTGCGGGTGCTGCCCGGGAAGTCGCAGTCATTGCCGACCGCGACCAGGCCAGCGAACATCGCCTTGAGATTGCCGGCGATGGTGATCTCCTCCACCGGATATTGGATCTCACCGTTCTCCACCCAGAACCCGGCGGCCCCGCGGGAATAGTCGCCGGTGACCGCGTTGACCCCGTGGCCCATCAACTCGGTGACAAAGAGCCCGGTCCCCATGAGTGCGAGCATCCCCGCGCGGTCGCGCTCGCCCATGTCGACCATCAGGTTGCGCACCCCGCCCGCATTGCCGGTGGTGGGCAGCTTGAGCCGGCAGCCGGAATAGGCGTCTAGTACATAGGTGCGCAGAACGCCCTCGCTGACCAAGTCCTTGGCCCAGGTGGCCACGCCGTCGCCGTCGAAGGGGGCACTGGAGAGCCCCCGCGGCAGGTGGGGCTGCTCGTGGATGCGCACGAACTCGGGGAAGATGCGCTCACCCAGGTGGTCGAGCAGGAAGCTGGCACGCCGGTAGAGGCTGCCGCCGGAGATGGCGGAGACCAGGCTGCGCACGAGCCCGGTGGCCACCTCCGCCCGAAACAGCACCGGGGCCTTGCAGGTGGCGAGTTGGCGGCCACCCAGGCGGGCGACGGTGCGCGCGGCGGCACGCTCTCCCACCAGGCGGGCGGGCTCCAGGTCGCCGGCCGCGCGGGCACTGGTCCACCAGTAGTCGCGCTGCATGGTGTCGCCCTCCTCGCCGATGACGGCGCAGGAGATGCCATGGCGGGTGCTCGGGTAGCCGCCGACGAAGCCGTGGCTGTTGCCGTAGACCTGGAGCCCAGAGTGTGCGCTGAGTGACGCCCCTTCTGAATTGACGATGCGCGGGTCAAAGCCGCGGGCGGCGTCCTCGCACTCGGCGGCGATCGCAATCGCCTCCTCGACCCCGATCGACCAGGGGTGATAGAGGTCCAGATCCAATACGTCGAGGGCCATCAGCACAGGGTCTGCCAGGTGGGCGCAGGGGTCCTCCTGGGTGTGTACGGCGATGGCGCAAGCGGCCTTGACCGCCGCGCGCAACGAATCGGGGCTGAGATCGGTGGTGCTGGAAGAGCCCTTGCGGTGGCCGAAATAGACGGTGATGCCGAGCCCGTTGTCGCGGGTGTGCTCGACGGTCTCGACCTCGCCGAGGCGTACCCCGACCTCCAGCCCGGCACTGCTGCCCACCGCGGCCTCCGCGGCGGTCGCCCCGAGCCGCTTGGCCTCGCTCAGGAGGTCCTCGATGGTCCGCTCCAGTCGCGCCAGCCGTTCGGCGGTGTCCTCGGTTGAGGTAATACTCATAGGAAATCCTGCAAACTCACATTGAAGCGTCCGAACCGGTGCCACCGACGGTCAACCCGTCGATGCGCAGCGTCGGTTGGCCCACACCCACCGGCACGCTCTGGCCCTCCTTGCCGCAGGTACCAACCCCCGCGTCGAGCGCCAGATCGTTGCCGATCATACTGACCCGGGTCAGCACGTCCGGCCCGTTGCCGATCAGGGTGGCCCCCTTGACCGGTCGGCCGATCTTGCCGCCCTCGATCAGATAGGCCTCGCTGGTGGAGAACACGAACTTGCCGGAGGTGATGTCCACCTGCCCGCCGCCGAAGTTTACCGCATAGAGCCCGCGGCTGACCGAGGCGATGATCTCCGCCGGGTCCCGCGTCCCGGCCAGCATATAGGTGTTGGTCATACGCGGCATGGGCAGATGGGCATAGGACTCGCGCCGGCCATTACCGGTGGAGGCCACCCCCATCAGTCGAGCATTGAGCCTGTCTTGCATGTAGCCGCGCAGGATGCCGTCCTCGATCAACACGGTATGCTGGCTGGGCGTGCCCTCGTCGTCCATGTTGAGCGAGCCGCGCCGCCCGGGTAGGGTCCCGTCGTCGACCACCGTCACCCCGGGGGCCGCCACCCGCTCACCCAGGCGTCCGGCGAAGGCGGAGGTCCCCTTGCGGTTGAAATCGCCCTCCAGGCCGTGACCGATGGCCTCGTGCAGCAGCACGCCCGGCCAGCCGGGTCCCAGGACCACGGTCATGCTCCCCGCCGGGGCGGGTTCGGCCTCCAGGTTGGTCAGCGCCAGGCGCACCGCCTCGCGGGCGAACGCCAGCGCGCGGCCCTCCAACATGAGCCAGCCCAGGTCAGTGCGTGCCCCGCCGCCGCTGCCGCCCTGCTCGCGCCGACCTTTATCTTCACAGATCACACTGACATTGAGTCGTATCAGCGGGCGCACGTCCGCCGCCAGGGTGCCGTCGTCGGACAGCACCAGCACCGTCTCGTGGACCGCGACCACGCTGGCGCTGACCTCTTTGACCCGCGGGTCCTGGCGGCGGGCCTCCGCGTCCACGCGCTTTAAGAGCTCCACCTTGTCCTCGTCGGGAAGGCTCGCGAGCGGGTCGATCGGCTCGTAGAGGCGCCGGCCCGCGGGGACCTGGCCAATCCGTACCCGGGCCTGTCGGCCGGCCCGGGCGATGGCGCGTGCGGCCTCGGCCGCTTGGGCCAGGGCCGGGTACTCCAGCTCGTCGGAATAGGCGAAGCCGGTCTTCTCGCCGCTGACGGCACGAATCCCCGCCCCCTGCTCGATGCTGAAATTGCCGTCCTTGATGATGCCGTCCTCCAGCACCCAGGACTGCAACCGGCTCTTCTGAAAATAGATATCCGCCGCGTCCAGGTCCGAGCCGGCGAGCAGGCCGAGCAACCGGTCCAGGTCCTGGTCGTCGAGCCCGGCCGGTGCCAGGATGCTGTTGCGGGCAATAGTGATGGGATCGTTCATCCAATTCCTCTGCGAGAAACCCCGGCGTTCAGACCGAGGAGTGATAGCGGGCGCCGTCGGCGACCACGGCGCCCGCCACATTTATCTTTCGGGGTGGTGCGGGCGCCATGGCCGCTGCCTTTAAGTTGGGGTCGGTTAGCGCAAACGCCGATGGTCGATCGCGGGGAAGTGGCGGCGGACCGCGCCCTGAAATTCACGGTCGATGGCCGTGCAGACACAGCCGGTGCCGCGCGGGAGTTGAGCGAGTACTGTCCCCCAGGGGTCGACCACCAGGCTGTGTCCAAAGGTCTCGCGACCGTTGAGGTGGAACCCGCCTTGGGCGGCGGCCACCACAAAGGCCAGGTTCTCGATGGCCCGCGCCCGTACCAGGGTCTCCCAATGCGCCTTGCCGGTGATGGCCGTGAAGGCGGCGGGCAGCGCGATGATCTCCACACCCTCCTCGAGCATCCGCCGGAACAGTTCCGGGAAGCGCAGGTCGTAGCATACCGCCAACCCGAGTCGCCCCCAGGGGCTGTCGATCACCACCACCTCGGTGCCCGGCTCGATGGTCGCAGACTCCTGATAGTGTTCGTCGGCCCCGGGCACGGACACGTCGAAGAGATGGATCTTGTCATAACGCGCGACCCGCTGCCCGCGCTCATCAAAGACCAAGCAGGCGGCCCGCACCCGGCCGGGGTCGGACGTCGCCAGCGGGATGGTGCCGCCCACCAGCCACACCCGCTGCTCCAGCGCGACCCGGGCGAGAAAGGATTGGAGTGGCCCGGTGCCGTCCGCCTCCCCCAGCGCAACCTGGTCCTCCGGGTGCTTGCCCATCAGGGCGAAGTTCTCGGGCAGGACCACCAGACCCGCCCCGCCGGCGGCCGCCTCCCGGACCAGGCGCTCCGCCTCGTCCAGGTTGGCCGCGACGTGGAGGCCGCTCGCCATCTGCACCGCTGCAACCAGTTGTCTGTTTTTCATCCGCGTCCCCCCGGTGATGCGGCCGCGCGGGGGCGCCGCCGGCCCATGACAGGTCGACACGATAGCATCCCGGGCGAGGGTGGGACAGGGTAACGGCCATGGCGCCCGCACCACCCCGCAAGATGAAAGGGGCGGGCGCCTGGGCGGTTCCCCCACCCTGCCCTCCACCCATAGGCGAGGGGGAACTGGAGCGCGCTCCCGGCGCGACCTTCACGGTCATCGCCGCGGGCTGGCCGTCCAGCTCAACCGGCCGTGCGTGCAGTGCGCGACAGACGCGATGCATAGCGTCTAGGGCCTGTTGACAGTGCGCTTCGGGCAGCAGCAGCGTGAACTCATCGCCGCCGAAACGGGCGAACACATCGATCTCGCGAATGTTGCTGCGGCAGACCTCGGCCAATACCAGCAGCGCCCGATCGCCCACCGCATGCCCATAGGCATCGTTGATATCTTTAAGCCGATCAATATCGATCAAGACCAGCGCCAGCGGACGCTGCAAGCGCCGCGCGCGCCCGATCTCCAGCTGCGCCAATTCCAGGAAGTGACGACGGTTGGTCGCACCAGTGAGCTCATCGGTGTGGGCTTGCTGTTGCAGCGCGGCCTCAAATCGATGGCGCTCGGTAACATCGATGGTATAACCTGCCAGTAGGGTCTTGTCACCCTGGGGGATCGGGAATTTGATCGTTGCATACTGACGACCATGCAGGGTCTCATCCAGTTCCATCACCTGCCCACTGGCGACGACCTGCCAGTCGTGGGCGGTCATCTTGGCCGCCACCTCAGTCGGGAACAACTCGGACATGGTCTTGCCCTCCAGGTCCCGGCATGGGGTACCGATCAGCTCTTGAAAGCGATCGCAGGCATGGAGAACCCGGCTCTGCGTGGGGGTCACTTCTTTGATATAGGCATAAATGGGTGAGTGCCGAATAAACAGCGCAAGCAACTCCCGGCTTTCCAGGAGCTCCTGTTCCGCCCGCTTGTGCTCGGTGATGTCGCTGATCGCCAAGAGGCAGACCGGTGAGTGGTGCTCGGCACTGCGGTGTACTGTCGCATCCAATCGCGCCCAACAGGACTCGGCATTGGCGCGCAGCAGGCGCAGTTCGCTGCGCGGATAGGTGCTGGTCGTCAATGCCTGGTGGTGGTGCCGCTGGAAGATCGCGCGATCCTTGGGCAGGACAAAGCCGCAGAACGGCTGCTGCATAATCTCATGCTTGGGTGAGCCCAGCAGGCGCTCCGCCGCACGATTGGCACTCTGGATCAGGCCAGCCTCATCCACGGTGAGGTAGCCCACCGGGGCTAGGTCGTATAGATCGACAAAGTGTTGCGCGGCGCTGGCTAGCCCTGGCCCGGGCGGGGGACGTTCGGCGTTCGTCGCTTCGCGTTCAGTCGAGCGTTGGCGCAGGTCCCGCAGCCGCAGGAGCGGATGATCGAGTCTCAAGGTGTCTGGTGCCAATGGGTGCCTCCTGCCTCAACTGGTTACAACGGCCCGAATGACCAAAGTCCAGCGAAAGGAACCATGCAAAATCGCCTGGATAGCGACTTTGCATGGCGAATCGTCCAATTCCGAGCGTCCAGTCCTGGGCGTCCCTGTCCCGGGCATGCCTGCCCTAAGCCTTCCCGTTCCGGGGATCCTTGTCCCGGGCATCCCCGCCCGTGTGTCCTGCCCCGGGCATCCCTGGCCCGAGCGTCCTGTCCCGGGCCGTCCCTGGCCCGCGGGTCCCTGTTTCGGGCATCCCTGTCCCGAGGGTCCTGTCCCGGGCGTCCCTGTCCCGAGCGTCCCTGTCCCGAGCGTCCCTGTCCTCAACGCTAAACAAGTGCCTTGAATTCTTGAAGGTCCCTCTCGCAATCCAAGGTGGTCTGGGTCCGGCTAGCGGCCGTTCAACAGCCTTAGAGGCTGTCTAAGAACCATTTTGAGATAGAGGCTTACTTAACGGCTAATAAATACGGCGTTTGATTATTGCAGATCTGCCGAAGAAGCAAGCGTCCGGATGCAATATAAACCTGTGTTTCGCTTGAAGTCGGTT
>NZ_CAJAXH010000095.1 GCF_903946935.1 uncultured Thiodictyon sp. | reverse complement strand
TCTGCTCGGCGACTGGTCGCTGATCACCGCCTGGGGCGGGCTGGAGTCTCACCGGGGACAGGTGCGGCGGGCCTTGGTGGCGTCGGAGGCAGAGGGGGTGAAGCGGTTGGCGCAGATTGAGAGGCGGCGCCGGCAGCGGGGCTACGTGACTGTAAAACCGATTGAATTTTGACCGTCCGTATTGCGCTATTGTTCATTTTAGGAGAGAGCCATGTCAGTAGCTAAACCTGATCGCGCGTTGACACAAAAGAGAATCGCTGAACTTTACAGTAAGTTCTCCTGGCCGATGATGCACGCCTGTATCACTGAGCATCAGAAAACGGTGGGGCTTGCCATCTCGCAAATGCTGTGGTTAAGACTGGTGACTGGAGCGGATACGGAAGAAACGATTGCTCAAGACCTCAAGCTCGTTTTTCCCGACAGTCATGATTCTATCGTCGCTTTCGGTTCACTATACTTTTTTAAAATGAAGCCAACTTTGAAAGGAAGTGCCATCAAGCAACTTCAGCAGCATTTCGCACAGTTAGAAAAAAAGACTTAAGTTTCCGGCTTTCCCAGAGGGGATACCAGCGGGGCGGGGGGGTGCGCTGGGGGATTTTCGAGGGGTGTGGCCAGAGCCAGCCAAACCCTGCGAAAACTCCCGGCCCCAAGTGCCTGGCCCTGGACGGCTTTCAGAACCCGGAAACTTCAGATGTCAAATGAGTCCTCGATATATGTGCTTTGATATCCTATCCCAAAGGCTGCGGACAGCTACACCTAACGGTTCAGTGGGAAACTCATGACAACCGAATCCATCCAAATCCTCGACAGGCTAACCGCCGATGATCCAGAACTCAGAGAGGACCTCCATCAATTTGCACTCCGTTCCAGCGCACGTCATTTTACGCAAATACAGGCGGTGATGATTTCGGAGTGGGCTTCTGCGACTAACCACTGGATGCCGGAGGAGGAGATGTACCAGCATGCTGCGGCAATCTGGCGTCATCTGCGGCGCGGTGGTTGATAGAGCCAAACGAGACGGTCGGTGGGCTTACATAGGTTTTCTATTCCGTTGAGCCCTATACCCCGTTTTCCGTACCCACCATGATGAGCGTCCCGTCATCCCGAAATTTCCAGAAACACAGCGTGCCTGTGCGAGCAGGCTGTCTGCCAAATCAAAAGGTCAACCCCATGTCCGCATTGTTTTCCAGTTTCAAGCTCAAGGACGTCACCCTGCGCAATCGCATCGCTGTTCCGCCCATGTGCCAGTACAGCGCCGAGCATGGCTTGACCAACGATTGGCACCAGGCGCACTACACGAGCCTTGCGCGCGGCGGTGCCGGATTGGTCATTGTCGAGGCGACCGCCGTGGCGCCGGAAGGCCGCATCACCCCGGCCTGCCTCGGTCTGTGGAACAACGACCAAGTCGAGGGCTTGGCGCGCATCGCGGCGGCGATCAAGTCGAGCGGCGCCGTCCCGGGCATTCAGATCGGCCACGCGGGCCGCAAGGCGAGCGCGAACCGCCCCTGGGAGGGCGACGACCACATTCCCGCAGGTGATCCGCGGGGCTGGACGACGATCGCCCCATCCGCCTTGGCCTTCGGCGCCAATCTACCCCGCGTACCGATGGCGATGACGAACGATGACATCGCCCGCGTCCGCAACGATTTTGCGGCAGCCGCCCGCCGCGCGCACGACGCCGGCTTCGAGTGGCTCGAACTGCACTTCGCCCACGGCTACCTGGCGCAGAGCTTCTTCTCGGTTCACGCCAACCAACGCACCGACGCGTATGGTGGCGGCTACGCCGGGCGCAGTCGTTTCTCGATCGAAACGCTGGCCGCCGTGCGCCAGATCTGGCCGGAGCGCCTGCCCTTGACCGCCCGGTTCGGCGTGATCGAATACGACGGTCGCGACGAGGAGACCCTCACGGAATCCATCGAATTGACCCGCGCCTGGCGGCGCGGCGGGCTGGACTTACTCAATGTCAGCGTCGGGTTTTCTATCCCCGAGACGCAGATTCCATGGGCACCGGCCTTCCTGGCGCCGATCGCCGAACGGGTCCGCCGCGAAGCCGAGCTGCCCGTGGCCTCCGCTTGGGGCATCGACGCCCCGGCCACCGCCAACCGGGTGGTCGCGGAACACCAGATGGATCTGGTGATGGTCGGCCGCGCCCACCTCGCCAATCCGCACTGGCCCTACCACGCGGCCCTGGCGCTTGCCGAGGAGAAACCGTCCTGGGTGCTGCCGGCGCCTTACGCCCACTGGCTGGCAAACTGGCGATCCAGTACCTGACCTGACCATCCGCTGACAACCCCGCGCAAGCGGGGCGATGACGGCTCATGATCGAGCGCCGGGCGATTCGAACGCTCATGGCGGAAGCTGCGGGTCGGAGTGATACCGACTGAGATCGATGCTGTAGCCATTTGAGTTACTCATGACGCCCTCGGCCATCCTGTTTCGCGTCACCCATCATGCGATGTTGCGTTTTGTCTGGTGACCCCATTTAGTCTCACCAGTGAGATCAGGAGCGCGCCCATGAAACCACAACAGCCCCCCAGAGACGGTCCCAACAATCCCCAGCCCTCCGAGCGTGGCAAGACCTGGGGACTTGTCCCGCGGCGCTATACCGCCAATCAGCGCGCGCTTGCCCGGGTTTATCTGCCCCAGTTGCTGGCCGACCTTGCCGCAACCGCTGACGCGTGCCCCGGGCGGTTGGGGGTAGGCCCAACAGCGCCGCTGGTGACGAATCCCCTGACCGCTGACGCGGTCCCCACGGCGCGCCCAGAAACAGCCAAGTGAACCTGGTCGGCTGCGCCGTCCCGCACTATCCCTCGCCCTGAACGGCTGGCCGGGAGAAACGGGTCACACCGCATCGGCAGAAGGCGTGCCGATCTGGGTGCCAGCATCGTCTTGCACGCGCCCTTTGAGCTTCTCGCCGGCATGGTAAGGTCACGACCCGGCGGGCGGTGATCTGGACCTCGATCCCGGTCTTCGGGTTGCGCCCCGGGCGCTCCTTCTTCTCGCGCAGTTCGAAGTTGCCGAACCCGGACAGCTTGACCTCCTCGCCACGCTCCAGGGTCTTGCGGATTTCCTCGAAAAAGCTGTCGACGAGGTCTTTGGCCTCGCGTTTATTGAGCCCCAGTTCCTCGAACAGGTGCTCTGCCAAGTCGGCTTTGGTCAAGGCCATCCTCTCACTCCCGTCATCGTGCGCAGAAATAGACTCAAAGCGCGAGGCACACAGGTCCCGCGATCCAAGCCGCTGCTGGCCGGCAAGTGTCTGAGAAGACGCCTGCAAAAGCAATCTTGACAAGGGGTTATTTCTGGCCCGCTGGTGTTTCGCCCAGGCCGTGGGCCGCGTCCACGGGGTCCGTAACGGACAGCCCCCG
>NZ_CAJAXH010000094.1 GCF_903946935.1 uncultured Thiodictyon sp. | reverse complement strand
GTGGTGTAGGCGGTTTCTTCGGCCCACGCGTGGTCTTGCGTAGTTTATGCAGATCCACGTAGCTCGCCAGGATGAGTAAATACCCAGTCAACTCTTCCGTGCTGGCATAGGCGAATGGCACCAGCCCTTTTAAGGTGCTGCCAACATATTGTAATATAGGCGATATTTAGCGCTACCTGAGTGAAACAGCAGCCGTGTTTGGCGAGATTCTCCAGAAATTTTCCGAGAAAAGTCCTGCTACTGTCATGGTACGCGCCCTGCTGGAGCAGTTGCTCAACCCCGAGAAACTGGACCAGTGGTTCGCGGAAAACGGGGACTCGCGGAAAACGGGGACGGACAACGATTTCTCATCGTTGTGAGACCTTGTCGCCTGGCCTGATGGCGACCGTCCAACTCGTCGATCAAAATCAGGTCCGCCGAAATCTCCAGTGCGAGGGCAATGCTTGCCGCCTCGCCAGCGTCGAGATCGCGGCTCAGGGCTGTCAGCAGGGCCACGTTGGTCGGCCCATGGCGAACGATCCAATCGGCATCGGCGACTTCATTGCGACCTGGCCAGGACCGCCCACCCCCGTTTAGCTCCAACCAAACAGCCTCGGGAATCTGGATGCGGCCGAACAGGCCCTGCAGCAAGTTGGGTTTCTCGATCGCCGCGAGATTGGACAGCGGCGAGGTGTCGCTGACAACCAGGCTCATGAGTGCAAACGCTCCCAGCAATCGATCGCCTTGAGATCCTCGGCCAATTCAGACTCATCAAAATGAACCGGAACACCGCGGGACGCAGACAATTGCCTGAATTCCCATAGCGACAAACCGGCAAAAGCTCGGGCTTTGCCCGCCGACAGCCGCTGTTGCGAATACAGGGCCAATGCCAGTTCCCGTTTCGCCTCAGCCGGCGTCAGACGCGCCGAATCCAAGACGTCCTCGGGGATCTCGATCTGTGTCGCTGCCACGATGGCCTCCGCGTTTCGGGTTCGGATTGATCTTCAGTTTACTCGCTCGACGCACCCCTGTAGCCGGGGTACTCGCCGCGCCGCCCCATGGTCTCTGGGCCGAGTCCGCCGCTACCTTGGGCACACATGAGCACGATGCCACTGGAGCAGGTCGCACAGGCGATCGAAGCGGATGCCGGCGAGGAGATTGCCGGGCTGTGGGGAAATAGGGGACGTTCCACGATATCCTCCGCCGTCAAGCGGGTTGGGGGTGTCGAGTCAGCCCACGGTGTCATCCACTCGGCGGGTCGGGCCACGCGCCCTGCCCCGGCACGCGGCGGCTTGATGGCCGTGCGGGAATCCCGTATCTTGTGCCCCATGCATACGGTCATCGAAACGCCAACTTTTGCCAAGCAGGCCGATCAGATATGGAGCGAAGCCGAGCGGCTGGACTTCATCACCTCGTATTGTATCCTCGCAGACCACGGCTGAGGGGGGTGAGCGATGGCGAACGCGTAGGCGATTGGGCATTACCGGGTGAGCACGGCCGCCCAGGGGCGCTCAGGCCTCGGACTGGCGGCCCAGCAAACCGCCACCCGGGAGTTCTGCCAGCGCGAGCAGATCGCCTTGCTCGACGAGCTGACCGAAATCGAAACCGGCAAGGGCGCCGATGCCCTGGAGCGGCGCCCGATCCTGGCGGCGGCCCTGGACTCGGCGCAGCGGGCCGGCGCTTACGTCGTGGTCGCCAAGCTCGACCGGTTGTCGCGCGACGTGGCGTTCGTGGCCGGTCTCATAGCGCACCGGGTGCCGTTTCTGGTGGCGGAGCTGGGGCGCGATGTTGATCCCTTCGTGCTGCATATCTTTGCCGCCCTGGGGCAGAAGGAACGCGAGCTGATCAGCCAGCGGACCAAGGCCGAGTTGGCAGCGGCGAAGGTCCGGGGCGTGACGCTGGACAACCGGACGAATTTCCCGGCAGCGCGTGTACTGGGTCACTCACACAAGCGAACTCAGTTCCTCTGCAAGCTCACGCACGCCAATCGCTTCGACGCCATCGCCCTTCGGATAGCGCTCCGTCCCGGAATAGACCAGGAAGGCCCGCGCGGGTTGCAGGTCTGCGACGGCGATGTAGAAGCCTTTCTCCGCTTTGGCTGCCAGACCGCGTTTAATTTCAATCGCCCAGGTGCCATGTCGGCCGCCAAGCTCAAGCAATAGATCAATTTCTGCGCCCCGCGCGGTTCGATAGAAGCTCGCGCGCGTCCGGTTAGGCGCTGCCGCCAGGAGATTCTCAATGACGAATCCCTCCCAACTGGGGCCGACCACCGGGTGTCCCAACAGCTCATCGTAAGTCTCAATACCGAGTAGCGCATGGACCAGCCCGCTGTCTCTGACATAGGTCTTTGGGGATTTAACCAAGCGCTTGCCGACGTTGGCATGAAATGGGGGCAAGCGCCGCACCAACAGCAAATCGACCAGTAGACCGATGTAGCTGGTGACGGTCGGTGCGGATACCGCCAGGCCAGAGGCAAGCCGTGAGGCATTGAGCAGAGTCCCCTGATTGTGCGCCAGCATGCTCCAGAGGCGCTCCAGCGTCTCCGCCGGAATACGCGGTCCGAACATTGGCACATCTCGTTCCAGGTACGTGCGGATGAAGCTCCGGCGAGTCTGGAAACTGTCGGCGTCGCTGGCCGACAGGAAGCTCTCGGGAAAGCCGCCACGGACCCAGAGCCGGTGCAGTGCGTCGTCGCCGGCGAGTTCGATGGCACAGAGTGGCGTGAGGTCCACGTACTCGATACGGCCAGCCAGGGATTCACCTGACTGCCGGAGCAGGTCGATGGCCGCCGAGCCGAGGATGAGGAAACGGCCGGTGCGCTGACCGGCCCGGCGACCGCTGTCGATGATCCCGCGCAGGGCCTCGAACAGGGCCGGCATGCGGTGGATTTCATCGAGAATGACCAGTTTATCGGCATGTCGCCCCAGAAACAGCACCGGATCGGAGAGTTTCTCGCGATCCGCCGTGGCTTCCAGATCGAGGTAGATGGCGGGACGATCGGCTGCGATGTCCAGCGCCAACGTGGTTTTGCCGACTTGGCGCGGACCAATCAGTGCAACGGCCGCCTGGCGGGCGAGGGCCGCTTCGACTTGAGGACGAGCATGGCGCAATATCATCGTTGCATATTAAAGATGTTGCTTTTAATATGCAACGTAAAAAAGAATCACTCAGCTAATTGTCGGCACGAGAGGCGCGCCGTCGTGGCTTGGAGTCTTCCACGTCTATACGCCCGTGCCCGCCCCAGCAAGGTCTGCACATAGGAGGCGCGGACGGCTCACGACAAAAAAGGCGCTGCGCTTATAAACCGCAGCGATTCAGAAGGGGATATTCGCGGGGAGCGAACGCGGAACGGCGGATTCGGTCGCGGCCCCGATCCAGTCGGGGCCGCGCGGGGCTTGACGTTGTGTTGGCATGTGGTCGGCGGTTAGACGCCAGTGCCGCTCAGGGCGTAGGGCACCAGGGGAGCCAACATGATGCCAATGGCGAGCCACATGGCATGGTTGCTGCGGGTACTGAGCTCTTGGTCACTCATGATATTCACCTTGCTTTAGATGTAGCGTTTGCCGTTATCGTGTAGCACAGGGGGCAGTCTGTTGGACCTGGGGGAGCGATCCACTGACGCCGTTGTGTGCCTACGGTTGCGAAGATATAGACCCGGCCGTTGGGCCTCCAATGGGTGTTTCCGACTGCTCCGATAGGTTTTCACCTACCATGCGGGGACCTCTGGCGTTGGTAGCGACCATAGTATCTATCCTCTTGAGATAGAACAAGATATATCCTTGGCGCCCGTACCCCTCTCTACGCCAGGATCAACGGCCGTCCGCTGGCCAGCCCCTCGGTGATCACCTCCGGCGCCACCGGGCGGCTGAGCAGGAAGCCTTGGACCAGGTCGCAGCCGGCGCCGGCCAGGTAGGCCAATTGGTCGGCGGTCTCCACCCCCTCGGCGATGACCTGGATGCCTAAGTTGTGGGCCATGGAGATGGTGGAGCGCACGATGGCCGCGTCCCCGGAGTCGCTCATCAGGTGGGCGATGAAGCTCTTGTCGATCTTCAGATAATCGACCGGGAGGCGTTTGAGGTAGCTCAGGCTGGAATAGCCGGTGCCGAAGTCGTCCAGGGCGATGGTCACCCCCAGGTCATGCACCCGGTTGAGCTCCGCCAGGGCCTGGTCCGGGTCGCGTAGCAAACAGCGCTCCAGGACCTCGATCTCCAACAGCCCCGGGTCCAGCCCGACCTGATCCAGGGCGGCGGCGAGGTTGCGCGCCAGGTCTCCGGCGGCGATCTGCGGGCCGGCAATATTGATAGAGACCCGCACGCGGGCGAGCGCCTGCCAGTCGCGCGCCTGCGCGACCGCCTGGTTGAGCACCCAGCGCCCGATCGGGTGGATCAGGTCGCTGTGCTCCACGGTATCGATGAAGGCGGCGGGCAGCAGCAGCCAGTCGCGCGGGTGTTGCCAACGGATCAGGGCCTCCGCGGCGACCATGGCGCCGGTTGCCACGGCGACGATGGGTTGGTAGAAGAGACGGAATTCGCCCTCGGCCAGGGCCCCGCGCAGCTCGCTCTCCAAGCGGACGCGGCGGCGCGCGGCCGCGGTCATCTCCGGGCGGTAGCAGGCGATGCCGTTGCGCCCCGCCTCCTTGGCCCGTTTCAGGGCCGCCTCGGCGTTGCGCAAGAGGCTGGTGACGCCGCCCCCATCCTCGGGGTAGACCGCGACCCCGAGGCTCGCGGTGATCGTGAGATGCGGCAGGCCGACCAGGTCCAGGGGCTGGTTGACGATCTGCTGGAGGTCTTGGGCGATCTGCACCGCCTGGAGGTCCGCCGCGAGGGTGCGGGCGATGACGAAGCTGTCGCCGGCCAGGCGCGCCAGGATATCGGTCGGCTGCGCGGTGGCGGCGAGCCGCGTGGCGACGACCTTGAGCACCTCGTCACCAGCCAGGTGGCCGTGGCTGGCGATCACATCCTGGAAGCGGTCAAGGTCCAGGACCAGCAGCGCCAGCCGCTGCCGCCCGGGGCCGGCGTGCTCCAAGGCATCGGTGAGGCGCACCCGCAAGCGGGCGAGGTTGGGCAACCCGGTGAGCGGGTCGTGGTGGCTCAGGTATTCGATCTCCTCGGCCGAGCGATGGGCGGCGCTCTCGTCGCTGAAGATCGCCAGGTGTTGCTGCACCCGGCCATCCGGCCCGCGCACCTGGTTGACGACGAGCCACTGCGGATAGACCTCGCCGTTCTTGCGACGATTCCAGACCTCCCCGCTCCAGGTGCCGGTGAGCCCGAGTTGCTTCCACAGGTCGCGGTAGAAGGCGGCGTCGTGATGCTCGGATTTCAGCAGACGGGGATTCTGCCCGACCGCCTCCGCCGCGCTGTAGCCGGTGATGGTGGAAAAGGCCGGGTTGACTGCGACGATGCGGTTGTCGGCATCGGTGATGAGGATACCCTCGCTGGTGCTCTCGAACAGGGTGTTGATGAGCCGCTGTTGGTGTCGGGCGGCGTGGTCCTCGGTGATGTCGTGGACGGTGCCCAGGGTGCGGATCACCCGCCCGGTCGCGTCCGTGGTATGGCCGCCGCGCTCACGGACCCAGCGCACGCTGCCGTCGGGCCGCCGGACGCGGTGCTCGATGTCATAGCCCCTGGCGGTCGCCACCGAGTGGGCGTAGGCCGCCGCCACCCACTCCCGGTCGGACTCATGGACCAGGTTGAGAAAGGCCTCGAGGGTCAAGTTGGCGGCCGGCGCCAGACCGAAGATGCGATAGACCTCGTCCGACCAGAGCAGTCGATCGGTGCTGAGATCCAGCTCCCAACTTCCCAGATGGGTGAGTGCCTGGGCCTCCAGCAGACTCTCCTGGGCGTGGCGCAGGTCGCTGATATCCATCACCAGGGCGAGCGGGGCCGTGATCCGGCCGGTGGCATCGCGGATGGCCGAGACGGTCACGTCGGCCCGCACCAGGCGGCCGTCGCGGCGCAGATAGCGCTTCTCCAGCCGGTAGCTCGGCACCTCCCCGGCCAGCAGCCGGGCGAACTCGGCGGCCTCGCGGGGCCGATCCTCGGTGTCGGTGAAGTCGCTGAAGTGCCGCCCGATCAGCTCCTGCGGGTGGTCCTGGTAGCCGAGCATGGCCAGCAGCGCCGGATTGGCCAGCACCAACCGGCCCTGCATGTCCCCCAGGCCGATCCCGGCGGGGGAGGAGTCGACGATGGCGCGCAGGCGCTCGGCGTCGGCCCGCTCCTGGGTCAGGTCCTGGATGCTGAGTAGATAGCCCTCGCAGCACCCGCCCTCGTCGCGGATGGCGGAGGCGATGAGCCGCAACCAGCGCCAGTCCGATCCCGTCGGGCGGATCAGGTCCTGGGTCAGTCGCTCGGCACCGACCAGGGCGGCGAGCCGTTCGGCATAGCCCTCGATCGGCAGCCCGGCAGCCGCGAGCAGCCCCGGCAGCGGCAACGAGCGGACGCCCTCGGCGGCGAGCCCCAGGGACTCGAGGGCGGCAGCGTTGATGAAGCGCACGGCGTGCCCGGCGTCGACCGCCACGATCCCGAAGTGCTCGGAGCGCTCCAGCAGGGTGCGCAGGACGGATTGCTCGCTCAACTGCCGCCGGGCGTCCCGCAGCGCCTGCCCCTGGTCGGCAACCACCTGCCGCAGCAGGCGCAGATAAACGCTCTGAATGTCCTTCACCAGGTCGTGCCGGGTGAGGATGCCGAGCAGCCCCCCACCGGCGTCCTCCACCACCAGGCGCCGGACGGCGAGCTCCTGCATCTTGAGGCTCGCCTCGTGGGCCTGCCGATCCGGGCCGATGGTGTGCAGGGGGCGCGACATCAGGGTGGCGAGCGGGGTGGTCCGCAGGTCCAAGTCCGCCCCGATGAGGCGGATGGCATCGCGTTCGCTCAGGATGCCGACCGCCTGGCCCGCCACCACGATCACCACCGAACTGATGTCCCGCTCGGCCATGAGCCCCAGGGCGGTCGAGACGGTGGCGTCCGGCGGCAGGGTGGCGGGGGTGCAGGTCATGAGGTCCGCCACCGTGCGGGGACCCAGGAACTCATCCGCGCCCAGTGCGTGGGCGAAGTCGGTCTCGGACAGCACCCCATGCAGTTGGCCCTCAGCGTCCACCAGCACCAAGTGCCGGAAACCGTGCTCAGCCATCAGGGCATAGCCCTCGACGAAGCTCAGGTGCGGCGCCGCGGTGAGCGGGTTCGCCGACATCAGGTCCCCCAAGCGGGTCTCCGGGCAATAGTCGCCGCGGGCGATCAGGCCCAAGGCGTCGCGCTCGGTGAAGATCCCCACCGGGCAGCCGTCCGTCAGCAGCACGACCGAACTCAACCACCGCTCACCCATGGTCGCGACGGCCCGGGAGACGGGGTCATCCGGGGACAGGGCGAGTGGGGTGGCGGACCGGCACAGGTCGGCCAGGGCGAGTGTCTCGATCATCGTTGTTTTGCTAAAACCAGGGGGGCGCGGGTGGCGGTGCGGCCCGGCCTATGCTACACGCTCGCATCGGTGGGTGCCGGGGCAGAATGCCCGGCCGGAGGGCGGCTGTACACCGACGCGCTGGCCGACAACAGCACCGCTGACCGCCTGAGGGACCAGCGGCTCCTTACACGGACAATGCGTGCGCGGAGTCTATACGGTCCTGCTCGGGTCTGGGATTTCACGCGCGGCTTGCATTCCCACCGGCCGGGAGATTACTCTCGAACCGGCAATGACCTGACCCCAGGCGCCGCGCGGCGCTCGACCACGGACACGATCATGAAAATCGATAAACCTGAATCCGGCTTTAGTTTAATCGAGTTGATAGTCACGATTGCCATTATCGGCATCCTGGCAGCCATCGCCATTCCTGCTTATCAGGATTATATCATCAAATCCAAGGTCACCGAGGGCTTGTCTTTAGCCAGGAGCGCACAGGTGACAGTGATTGATAATGCAATCAATGGTTCAGCATTTGAAGAGGGCTGGAAAGCGCCGGCTCCGACTGAAATTGTTGCCAGCGTTGCCATTGATGTGGCGCGCGGTCGTGGAGAAGTCGTCATTACCTACACGACCAAGATTGCCCCGGCCGGCGCTAACACACTGATTTTGGCTCCGCGCATTGCCAGTAACCAAGCGAGGCTTACGGTCGGTGTTATTCCTCAAGGCACCGTCGTCTGGAATTGCAACTCCGCTGACCAAGATACCACCACCCATAGCGGTGCGTTTGGCACAATAGCGGGAAAATATACTCCTCCTGTTTGTCGCCGATAATTGCTTCGATGTTAGGCGATGGGTTCACGAGATGATGATGCTATTGGATTCGGCCGGCGCGATCGTCATCAAGAAATGACGGCAAGCCGCTAGCCAAGACGATGGCCGCACGGCATCCTAAACGACTCTGCAACCCTCACCGGAGATTCACCATGCCTGATGCCAAACCTGATCGCGTCGGTTTTATCGGACTCGGGATCATGGGCCGGCCCATGGCCCTCAACCTAAGACGCGCCGGGTACGAACTGGCGGTCCATGCCCGCCGCCCGGAATCGATGGAGCCGCTGGCCGAGGCCGGGGCCAGTACCTGGGCGAGCCCGGCGCAACTGGCACGGCACGCGGACCTGATCTTCACCATGGTGTCGGATACCGCCGACGTGGAGCAGGTGATCCTGGGACCGGACGGAGTCCTGGAGGGTGCCGCCCCGGGGGCGGTGGTGGTGGACATGAGCAGTATCTCGGCCGCGGCCAGTCGGGCGATCGCCGGGTGTCTGGCAGAGCGTGGTATCGCCATGCTGGATGCGCCGGTCTCAGGCGGGGAGATCGGGGCGATCGAGGGGACCCTCTCGATCATGGTGGGCGGTGAGGCGCCGGCGTTCGACCGGGTCCGGCCGCTCTTTGAGGTACTGGGGCGCAACATCGTCCATGTCGGCGGGAGCGGGGCCGGTCAGGTCTGCAAGTCGTGCAATCAGGTTGTCGTGGGGGCGACCATCGCGGGGGTGGCGGAGGCGATCCTGTTGGCCCGCGCCGCCGGGGTGGACCCGGCGCGGGTGCGTGAGGCGCTGCTCGGGGGTTTTGCCGCGAGCCGCATCCTCGAGGTCCACGGCCAGCGGATGATCGATGACCAGTTCGCGCCCGGCTTCAAGGCGCGGCTACACCAGAAGGATATGCGCATCGTGGGGGAGGTGGCGCACGACCTAGGGCTCGGTTTGCCCGGCGCCGCGGCCTGTACCCAATACCTCAATGCGCTGGTCGGCCGGGGTCTGGGGGAGCTGGACTCGGCGGCGATTTATAAAGTGTTAGAGGCAATGAATTCGGGTCACCCGACTGGCGGCGACGAATAGGGCGCACGCTTTTTCGGCCCCGACTCTACTTTCCGAGCCTGTTAATCCTGTCCAATTTCTCCCGGTCGGCAGCGGCGGTCATGGCTAGAACGACCATTGAGGTCTTCCCGGCGCAGAGCGCCCGACACCTGCGTGACACCGCGCGAGCGGTATCACGAGAGCGGACGATATGAATAATCGCCCAGTGGGCGATTATTCATACTGATAGAAATGCCATTCATGCAACGGGTCCGCACAGGGGGCCACGGTCGTCTCGGCCAGCGGGGCGCTGGCGCAATCGTAGAAGGTGCGTTGCCGGGTGTTCTTAAAACCCTGTAGCTCAGGTAGGGTCTGGCGTTGGGTGACGATCCAGAAGGGACCGGCCTGGGTCTGAGGTATCACCCGCGGGGCAAGCTGGCCTACCAAGTATTCCGACGGGCGCGCGAGCCCGGGCCATTGCCCCGTCGGAAGGCTCGGCTGATAGAAGCGCAGCTGCGCGATGAGTTGGTAGCGGTCGGCGTAGACCGGCAGATCCAGCCCCTTGGCGATCGCCGCCAACTCCCGGAAGCCGTGTGTTTCGCGCAGGATGCGATTGGCACTGTCGGGCAGCGGCAGGGCGGCGGTGGCCGCGTGCCAGACTAAGAGACTGACCAGCAACAGGTTGAGCGCGGCGGCGCCGATGACCCAACGGCGCAACCCCCGCAGGCCGGGCGCCAGGAGCGCGGGGGCGGCGAGCAGGTACATGGCGGGCCAGTTCGCCATCACCGCACTGCCCAGCGAGACCAAGGCGAAGAATCCCAGTGGGAAGAGGACAGCGGCCCGGAGCAGGGGGCGGGCGTGGTCGGCGATCGCCCGGCCAGCGCTGGCCGTCCGGGCCAGCCGGCGCCGCACCCACACGAAGGGCAGGGCCAGTAACGGCGCCGCGAGCAGACCCCAGAGGCCCAGTTGGATACCCAGATACTCGCCTAGATTGAGCGCCCGCTCGCCCAGTGACGCGGGGCTCCAGCGCGCGATGGCCGCCGCGGCGGGGCTCGCCCCGTCCGCGATCAGCGTGCCCGTATCCAGGGCGAAGCCGTGGCCGAACTGGAAGCGCAGGGTCAGCCAGTCGTGCTGGAGGTTCCACAGTAGGTTGGGAGCAAATAGCAGCACCGCGAGCCCGCCGCCGAGATAGGGCCAGGGGGTGCGCAGGACGCGCGGGTCGGTACGAACCATGGCCCACAGGAGGATCGGGCCGATCATTGCCATGTGATATTTGCCGAGCAGCCCCAGGCCGGCGGCCAGGCCGGCGGTGAGCCAGCGCCGCCGGTGGCCGGCCAGGGCACGTTCGCTCTCGTGCAGGGTCAGGGCCCAGGCGAGTGCGAGCGGGGCGTCCGGGGTGATCAGGATCCCGCCCGCGAGTCCCACCACGGTCGCGAATGCGAGCACCAGCGCCAGTCCCAGGTCGTCGCGACGCACCAGCCCACAATTGAAGTAGAAGCGGGCGAGCACGACCAGGGTCAGGGTGCTGGCCAGCAGGGCCCCAAGCCGCGCCGCCAGGGCTGAACCGACGGCGAGCCGGGTGCCGAGACCGAGTGCGGCCACCCCTGGCGGGTGGTCGAAATAGCCCCAGGCGAGGTGATGCGCCCAGTCCAGGTAATAGGCCTCGTCCTGGGTCACCGGCAAGAGCGCGGCGGCGCCGATGCGCCACAACGTCATCGCGACGATCAGTGCGGCGACGAGCGGCCAGGGGAACTGTGTAGGTCTCCGATCTGCAAGCATAGGTGATCCGAAAGCGGTTTTGTCCGCAAATGAACGCAAATGAACGCGAATAAACGCAAATAAGACAGTGGGTTGGAGTTTTTCCATCGCCGCCCGGAAGGGGCGGCGAGGAGGCGGCGTCAGTCGCTGACGGTTCTGCGTTATGGAGTTCTATTCGCCTTCATTGGCGGACGTTGCCCTTCCGCGGTTCAGGTCGCCGGCTCGCTCAGGTAGACCTCGATCCGGCGGTTGGCGCGCCGGCCCGCGGCAGTGGCGTTATCGGCGATCGGTCGCTGGTTGCCGAAGCCCTCGGCGTTGAGCCGCTTGGGATCGACGCCGTGGTCGATCAGGGCCTGCCGAACCGCCTCGGCCCGCGCCTTGGAGAGTGCCAGATTGGTGTCGTCGTTCCCGGAGGTGTCGGTGTAGCCCTCAATGTGTGCGGTTAGCTTCGAGTATTCACCGAGCAGGGCGCTCAGCCGCTCCAGGCTGGGGATCTTGCCCTTGGGCAGCACCGCGGCCCGAAAGTGCAGTTGGTCATCGCCGAGGCTGATCAGGGTGCCCCGCTCGGTCTGCTGGAGTTTCAGTCCCGGATACCGGGTGAGCGCGGGCGTGAGGGCGGCCGTCTTGGCCGCGCATTCAGCGCTGAGGGTCTGCTTGGCCTGCTCTGCCGCGGCGCGGACCTGTTCCAGTTGGCGCTCGGTCGCGACCCGGGCCTCCTCCAGCGCGCGCTGCGCCGCGGCAAGGTCCTCTACGTGGCGGGCGGCGCTGGCCTTGAGGTCCTGTTCCAGCGCGGCGTTACGTTGTTCCGCGGTCTTGATCCGCTCCTCCTGCGCCTGCTTATCCTGGGCCGCCGTCGCGACCGCGGCGCTCAGTTGGGCCTGCACCCCGCTCAGGGTCTGACCGGCCTGGTCGAGTTCGGCACGCAGCTCGGTCAGCGCCTGTGCGGATTGCTGCGCCTGCGCGGCCGAGGCCGTACGCGCGCTCTGCAGCTCCTCGGTGAGGGCGGCGACCTGGGCGTTGGCCTGCGCGAGCTGCGCCTCTTGGGCCGTCTTGGCCGCCGCGTCCGCCGCCAGGGCCTGGGCGTCCTCATCGACCTGGTGTTGCACCTGGGTCAGTTGGTCGGCGAGCTGGGTCTCGGCCGTCTTGCGGTCCTGCGCGGCCTGCTCGCGCTCCTTTCGGTATTGCTCAGAGGCCTGCTCCAAGGCGGTCTGCGCCTCGCTGGCCTGCTCCTCGAGGCGGGTGATGAGGGCGGCGCGCTGGGGTTCGCTGCCCTCCAGTGCGACCCGATAGACCTTTACCTTTTCAGTCCATTTGGCAGTCGCCTCCGCAATGGCCTGCTGGAGGCGCTCGGGTTCGGCCGCGACGCGGGCCATCAGGTCTTGTTCCCGCGCGGCGGCCGCGGCGAGCTCCTGCGCCTCTTGCTCGACCTTGGACGCGGCCGCGCCATGCAGCTCGGTCGTCGACTGGAGCTGGGTCTGCGCCCCCGCCAGTTGTGCGCGCAACTCCTGCTCACTCACCGTCGCGGTCTTGAGCCACCGGACGTTGTCGGCCAATTGCGCGCTCGTCGCGCGCAGGCTGGCATCGCGCTCGGTAAGCGTCTGGTGCAGGCCGCGGATGTACCACTGGCCCAGGGCGCAGACGCCGATCAAGGCCGCCAGGAATATCCAAGTGAGGCGTGGGTAGAGTGAGGAACGGGTCTCGGACATGCAGGGTCTCCTGAAATCTTGTTAGTCGTGCTGGTACCGATCGGCGAGGGCAGAGGATAGCCGAAGCCTGGGGGCTGGCCGCAAGTGGCGTAACCACCTTTTCCCGCGAGCGCGGGTCGCGGCGCTCAGGCCGACAGGTCCTTGATGAAGACCAGGGAGTTGCGTTGCCGGTCGTAGAGCGCCTGTTTTTCAGTCGGCAGGTCCGCCCGCGTCGCGGGCAGGAAGCCGCGTTCCTGGAACCAATGCGCGGTCTGGGTGGTGAGGACGAACAGCCGGGTAAGACCGCGGGTGCGGGCGACCGACTCGATGTGGGTCACGAGTTTGTCACCCCGCCGGCCGCCCCGATAGCCCTCATGGACGGCAACGCCGGCGAGTTCGCCCATCCGCTGTTGCGGATAGGGATGGAGCGCGGCGCAGGCGATGACCAGTCCGTCGCGCTCCATCAGAAAGTAGTGGCCGATCTCAGTCTCGAGGCGCTCGCGCGAACGGGGCACCAGGACCCCGCGCTCCTCCAGCGGGCGCAACAGCTCCAGGATGCCGGTGACGTCCTCGGTGCGCGCGCTGCGCAGGCCCTCGTAGGGTTGGCCGGTGATCAAGGTACCGCTGCCGTCGCGGGTGTAGAGCTCGCGCAGCAGGGTGCCGTCGCGTTGCCGGTCGATGAGGTGTACACGTCGCACCCCATGGAGGCAGGCGTCCGCCCCCGCACGCAGCGCCTGGGCCAGGTCCTCGGGCAACGCCCCGGGGTGGCCGGCGGGCGCCGCGGCGAGCAGGGCCTCGACCTCGCTGCTCAGGATATTGGAGACCAGGGCGCCGGACTCATCGCAGACGCCGGGCTCCTCGATCAGAAAGATCAACTTGTCGGCCGCGAGCGCAATGGCGGCGGAGCGGGCCACGTCCGCGGCGCTGAGGTTGAAGACCTCGCCGGTGGGTGAATAGCCGAGTGGCGGCATGAGTGCGACGGCCCCGGCGTCCAGGCGCTGGGCCAGGGACTGGCGGTCGACCCGCCGCACCACCCCGGTTTGGCGATAATCCACCCCGTCCAGCACCCCAATCGGCCGCGCGGTGACGAAATTGCCGGAGGCGACCGGGATGCGCACCCCCGCCATCGGCGAGTCGGCGAGCCCCATGGACAGCAGGGCCTCGATCTCCACCCGCACCACCCCCGCCGCCTCCTTGACGCAGGCGAGCGCGGCATCGTCGGTGACACGCAACCCATTGACGTAGCGTAACTCGCTGTGGCGCTCGGTGAGGCGCGCCTCGATCTGGGGCCGCGCCCCGTGAACGAGGACCAGGCGGACCCCCAAGCCATGGAGCAGGGCCAGATCGTGGATCAGGTGCGCGAACCCAGGGTCGGCCACCGCCTCCCCGCCGAAGCAGACGACAAAGGTGCAGCCGCGGTGGGCGTGGATGTAGGGGGTCGCCTGACGCACCCAATCCACGAAGGGATCGCGCGCGCCGCGCGGCGCGGCGGGCCGGCCGGTCTGGTCAGTCACCCGGGTCGGATCGGTCATCGACGACCTATTCGATCCCCAGCTTGGCCAAACGATAGCGCAGGGCGCGCAGCGTCATGCCGAGCTTCTTGGCCGCGGCAGTGCGATTCCAGCGGGTCTCGTCCAGGGCCTTGAGGATGGCCCGGCGCTCGATCTCCCCCAGGTAGTCCTCCAAGGGCACCTCGGGGTCGGCTTGCGGCTCGGCCGCCACCTGGGTCTCGGTCTCGCTCTGGGGCAGATAGAGGTCTTCGGGGCCGATCATGGCGCCGTCGCAGAGCGCGGTGGCGCGCTCCAACACGTTCTCCAGTTCCCGCACATTGCCCGGGAAGAGGTGGCGCCCGAGGGCCGCCACCGCCTCGTCGGACAGCTTCATGTCGCCGCGCTCGGGGTGCTCGCGGGCGATGCGCTCCATCATGCGTGAGGCCAGTACCAAAATATCCTGGGGGTGCTCACGCAAGGCCGGCATGCGCATTTCGATCACGTTGATGCGGTAGAACAGGTCTTGGCGGAAGCGGCCCTTCTCCACCTCGCTATTGAGGTCGCGATGGCTGGCGCTGATGATGCGCACGTCCACCGCGAGCTCCTGTTGGGCCCCCACCGGGCGCACGCTCTTCTCCTGAATGGCCCGCAGCAGCTTGACCTGGGCCGGCAGGGGCAAGTCCGCGACCTCGTCGAGGAACAGGGTGCCACCCTCGGCCGCCTGGAACAGGCCCTCCTTGTCCGACACTGCACCGGTGAAGCTGCCCTTGCGGTGCCCGAACAGTTCGCTCTCGACCAGGTCCTGGGGGATGGCGCCACAGTTGACCGCCACGAAGTTTCCCTCCGCCCGCGGCCCCTGGGCATGGATCAGGCGCGCCGCCAGTTCCTTGCCGGTGCCGCTCTCACCGGTGATGAACACCGGTGCCTGGTTGCGGGCGAGCTTGGCGATGAGGCGGCGGACCTCCTCCACCTTGGGGGAGTCCCCGAGCAGGAGGGAGCCGCTCTCCTGCTGGCCGTCGGCGCCCCCGCCCTTGCCGTGGGTGCGCAGCTTCAGCGCCGAGCCCACCAGTCGGCGCAGGAGTTGCAAGTCCACCGGTTTGGGGACAAAGTCGAACGCCCCTGCCTTCATGGCGGCGACCGCCGACTCCATGCTGCCGTGGGCCGTGATCATGGCGATCGGCAGATCCGGGTGGTGCTCGGCGATGAAACGCACCAAATCGATGCCGTTACCGTCCGGCAGGTTCATGTCAGTGAGGCAGAGATCGAACCGCCCGCCCTCCAGTTCGTGCTTGGCGGCACCCACGCTCATGGCGGTGGTGGCCTGTACGTCCATGCGAGCGAGGGTGATCTTGAGCAGATCGAGGATGTCGGCCTCGTCGTCGACAACGAGTGCGTGGGCCTTGTTCATGCCGACTGACTCCCAGTTCTAGTAACGTGCCTGGCAACGGCCGAACGTTGCCGGGGCACGCGACACCCCGGACCCGCGGCCGGCCTCCGGAGGGCAAGCATAACCGCACCGGGTCCGGGCCGGAAGCGGTCGAGGGCGCACGACCCCTTCATACCGTGAACACCAGGCGAAAACAACTGCCCCAGGGCTGTGCCCGGTGGTATTCGAGCCGGATCCCGTTGGTCTCCGCCAGTTCTCGGGCGATGTAGAGCCCCAGCCCGGTACCGCTGACCTTGGTGGTGAAGAAGGGGTTGAAGATCTCCTCGACGGTGTCTTTGTCGATCCCGGGGCCATCGTCCGTGACCTCGATCCGCGCCCGCTCTTGGTCCTCACCCCGGCTCACCCGCACCAGGATGCTGGCGGGGGAGTCCGGGCGGGCGGCATGGACGAGGGCGTTCTCGCACAGGTTGGCGATGATCTGGTGGAGGTGGCGTGGGTCCACGTCCGCGGGGATGGGGACGGGTTCGAATTCGAACATAAAATGCTCGGGCGCCAGCGCGTGGGCCTCGCGGAACTCGGTGCAGAACTCCTCCAACCAAGCGACCAGTTCGATATTCTGGGCATCCAACTGATTGCGCCGCGACAGTTGCAGGACGCTACGGACGATCTCGTCAATCCGGCCGCTGTTGCGGCGAATGATATCGAGCAGGTGCCGATCGTCCGCTGACAGGCCCTTGGCCTCCCCCAGGAGTTGGCCAGCGTGTGAGATGGCGCTCAAGGGGTTACGAATGTTGTGGGCGATGCTGGCGGTTAGGGTGCCGAGCGAGGCCAATTTGATCTGTTGGGCCTCCTGGATCAGCTCCTGATTGTCGCGCAGGTAGATGACCACCCCGGCCGCGCGATAGTCGCCCAACAATTGGCGCGTGGGCTTGAGTTCGCGATTGCCGACCCGGATCGCCCCCACCTGGGGGGCGGTCGGTCGGATATGCTCCAAGAGCCAGGACTCCAACGGCGCACACACCTCCTTGAGCGCAGCCCCGGGCTCAACCGGGCCGCCAATCATGTTCCGAGCGGCCTGATTCATCAGTTTAAGCTGACGGTCGCCGTCCACCACCAGCACGCCGATGCTCAGGTCCTGGATAATGAATTCGTTGAGCTTGGAAAGGTTTTCGATATCCACTTTGCGACTGGCGGCCAAGTCCTCGGCGGCGCGCACCCGCTTAAAGAGCAGGTGGGCGAGCAAGGCCACCGCGAAGAAGGTTACTCCCAGGAGACCGGCCTGGGTATAGCCGGAGGCCGGCCCGTCGCTTTGGAGCCAGGTGTAGGTCTGCTCGGTGATCACAGCGAGCGCGGCGAAGGAGGCGAACAGGAGCGACAGTCGGCCCTCCATCAGCAGGGCGCCCGCCGTGACCGCGACCGCTAGCAGGACACCGAGACCGCTGCCCACGCCGCCACCCGCATGCACCACCAGGGTAAAGGCGATGAGGTCGACAAAGATCGCCAGGTAGACCTGATTCTCCCTGCTCGGCCAGCGGGAATAGAGAAAGAGCCCACTCGCCAGCACGAACAGCGCATACGCGGTGAGCACCTGCCAGGCCATGGCCGCGTTGACCCCGCCGAGCAGCGGGTCGGGCAGCGCCGGGGAGAACACCAGGACCAGACCCGCCAATACCAGGAGACGGAAGAGGAAAAGCCAACGCAGCGATTCCCAGGTCGGGTAGCGGTGTTGGCTGGCGGCGTCTGAATCCTGGTAAATTTGGCTTGACATGGCCTGGGCACTCGTGAAAGGGAAGGCGCGGCGCTGGAGGCTGGCGTAGCCGCCGCTTTGGAATCGGATGAGATTAGATCAGAATAGACCGAACCCGGCCATGCGGCCGCGCCCGCGGGACCTGCCAAAAGACCCATGAACCTGCACGAATACCAGTCGAAACAACTGTTTCAGAAATATGATATCGCCATCCCCGCGGGGCTGACAGTTGCCACCCCGGACGCCGCCGCGGCCGCTTGCCGCACACTCGGGGGCGGGCGCTGGGTCGTCAAGGCCCAAATCCATGCCGGCGGACGCGGCAAGGCCGGCGGGGTGGTGCTGGTGGACGACCCCGAACAGGCGGCGACCGCGGCCAGGCGCCTGCTGGGCGGCCGGCTGATCAGCCACCAGAGCGGACCCGCGGGGCTACCGGTCGAAAGCCTGTTGATCGAGCAGCCCACCGCCATCGCCCGTGAACTGTACCTCAGCACGCTGGTGGACCGGGAGTCGCGACAGGTTATTTTCATGGCATCCCATGCTGGCGGCATGGATATCGAGGCGGTGGCTGCCGCCGCCCCCGAACAGATCCTGATGATTCGGGTCCACCCGGCGGTCGGGCTCCAGCCCTTCCAGGTACGCCGGCTGGGCTTCGGGTTGGGGCTCGATGCCGGCCAACGCAAGGCCTTGGGTCGGCTGATGGGCGGCCTCTACCGGCTGTTCATGGAGTGCGACGCCAGCCTGGTGGAGATCAATCCGCTGGTGGTGACCACCACCGGCGACCTGGTTGCACTGGACGCCAAGATCAACCTGGACGACAACGCACTCTTGCGGCATCCGGAACTCGCGGCCCTGCGCGACCCGGGGCAGGAAGACCCGCGGGAGGCGGCGGCACGTGCCCACGAGTTGAGCTATATCAGCCTGGACGGCAACATCGGCTGCATGGTCAACGGCGCCGGGCTCGCCATGGCGACCATGGACCTGGTGAAGCTGCACGGTGGCGCGCCCGCCAATTTCCTGGATGTCGGCGGCGGGGCAACCGCCGCGCGCGTGGCTGCGGCCTTTACGCTGATCCTTTCAGACCCCAAGGTGCGGGCGGTGCTGGTCAATATCTTCGGCGGCATCGTGCGCTGCGACCTGATCGCCCAGGGCATCGTCGCGGCGGTACAAGAGGTCGGCGTGGCGGTGCCGGTGGTGGTACGGCTGGAAGGGACCAACGCACCCCAGGGGCTCAAGTTGCTGGCGGACAGTGGACTGCGGGTGCAGACGGCGCGCACCCTGGATGAGGCGGCCGACCTGGCGGTCGCGGCCGCGACGAACTGAGGGGGCGAACATGAGCGTTCTTGTCAATAAACAAACCCGGGTCATCTGCCAGGGCTTTACCGGCAAACAAGGCACCTTCCACAGCGAACAGGCCATCGCCTACGGCACCACCCTGGTCGGGGGCGTGACCCCCGGCAAGGGTGGGCAGCGTCATCTCGACCGGCCGATCTTCGACACCGTCCACGACGCGGTCCAAGCCACCGGGGCGGACGCCACCATGATCTATGTGCCGGCGCCCTTCGCGGCGGACGCCATTTTGGAGGCCGCGGACGCCGGTATCCGGGTCATCGTGTGCATCACCGAGGGCATCCCGGTGCTCGATATGCTGCGTGTCAAGGCGGCCCTGACGGGGCAGCCGGCGGTGCTGATCGGTCCCAACTGCCCCGGCGTCATCACCCCGGGTGAGTGCAAGATTGGCATCATGCCGGGCCGCATCCACCGCCCCGGCCGGGTCGGCATCGTCTCGCGCTCCGGGACCCTCACCTACGAGGCCGTCTTCCAGACCACCAACGCGGGACTCGGCCAGAGCACCTGCATCGGTATCGGCGGCGACCCCATCCAGGGCCTGGACTTCGTGGGCGCGCTGGCACTCTTCGAGCAGGACCCGAGCACCGCCGGGGTCATCCTGGTCGGGGAGATCGGCGGCGGCGCGGAGGAGGCGGCGGCCGCCTTCATCGCCGCCCAGATGAGCAAGCCGGTGGTCGCCTATATCGCCGGGGTGACCGCCCCGGCCGGCAAACGCATGGGCCACGCCGGGGCCATCGTCACCGGCGGCAAGGGCACCGCGGACAGCAAATTTGCCGCACTCGAGGCGGCCGGGGTGGCGACTGTGTACTCCCCGGCGCAGATGGGCGCGCGCATGGCCGAATTGCTATGACGCTTCGTCTCCAGATCGCTCAGTTGAACCTCCTGGTCGGCGACGTCGCCGGCAACGCCGGGCGCGTGATCGCGGCGGCACACCAGGCGCGGACGGCCGGGGTGGACCTGGTGGTCTTTCCGGAGCTGACACTCACCGGCTATCCGCCGGAGGACTTGCTGCTGCGCCCTGAGTTCCTGGCACGGGTGGAGACGGCCCTGGAGTCGGTGCGGGCGCAGGCCCAGGGCATCACGCTGGTGCTGGGTTATCCGCGCCTCATCGCGGGCGGCCTGTTCAATCTGGCCGGGGCGATCCGCGACGGTGTCCTGGTGGCCGAGTACGCCAAGCAGGCCCTGCCCAACTACGGCGTCTTCGATGAGAAGCGCTATTTCCAGCCGGGCGCGGCCGCGGTGGTGTTTGAGCACCGCGGGCTGCGCCTGGGCCTGAGCGTCTGCGAAGACATCTGGCAGGACGGCCCCACGGCCGCAGCCGCGGCCGCCGGTGCCCAGGTGCTGATCAATCTCAACGCCTCGCCCTTCCACGTCGGCAAGCGGGTGGAGCGCGAGGCGCTGGTGGGGCGACGTGCCCGCGAGCACGGACTCACCATCCTCTACGCCAACCTGGTTGGCGGCCAGGATGAACTGGTCTTCGACGGCGGTTCGTTTGTGGTCGATCGCGACGGCCAGGTCCAGGCGCGGGCGCCTCAATTTGCCGAACACACTCTGCTGGTGGAGCTGGCCGCCGACGGCTCGCCGGTCACCGGTGGCGCCGCGCCCGCGTCCGGCGAACCGCCGCCGGAGGCACTGATCTATCAAGCGCTGGTCCTGGGGGTGCGCGACTATGTGCGCAAGAATGGCTTCAGCGGTGCCGTACTCGGCCTCTCGGGCGGGGTGGACTCGGCCTTGACGCTCGCCATCGCGGTGGACGCACTGGGGGCCGATCAGGTCGAGGCGGTGCTGATGCCCTCGCGCTACACCGCGGACATGAGCAACGAGGATGCCCTGGAGCAGGCACAACGGCTGGGCGTACGCACCCGGACGATCCCCATCGCCCCGGCCTTCGACAGTTTTCTCGCCATGCTCAAGGACGCCTTTGGCGAGCGGGCGCCGGATGTCACTGAGGAGAACATCCAGGCGCGCTGCCGCGGGGTCATCCTGATGGCACTGAGCAACAAGTGGGGCCGCATCCTGCTCACCACCGGCAACAAGAGCGAAATGGCGGTCGGCTATGCCACGCTCTATGGGGACATGGCCGGGGGCTTCGCGCCCATCAAGGACTGCCCCAAGCTGCTCGTTTATCGCTTGGCCCGCTACCGCAACACCGTGGACCCCATCATCCCGGAGCGGGTCCTCACCCGCGCCCCTTCAGCGGAGTTGCGCCCGGACCAGACCGATCAGGACAGCCTGCCCCCGTACGAGGTCCTGGACGCCATCCTGCGGCTCTACATCGAGGAGGACCAGGGGGTGGATGCCATCTGCGCCCAGGGATTCGACGAGGCGGTGGTGCGCCGGGTCACCCGTCTGGTAGATCGCAACGAATACAAGCGTCGCCAAGCCCCCCCTGGGGTGCGCATCTCGCAGCGTGCCTTTGGGCGGGATCGCCGCTATCCCATCACCAGCGGGTTCTGAGTCGCACTGACCGCGCTACGCTGTTAACATACTTGATCTTAAACCGTGCCCACTGCCGACGAACGGCCGCGGGAACCGCCTGAGCCCTTCGATCATGACGCTGAATGTCCATTTGAATGCTAATGCGAACAACGTCCGGGTCGGCGTGGTGGGGCTTGGCTATGTGGGGCTGCCGCTGGCAGTCGAGTTTGGCAAGCGCTATCCGACGATCGGCTTTGATATCAATGGCGAACGGGTCGCCGAATTGCTCGCTGGGCGGGACAGTTCACTCGAGGTCGAGCCGGACGACCTGCGGGGTGCAACCCACCTGAGTTACACCGAGTCGGCGGCGGAGATCGCCGACTGCAACGTGTATATCGTCACCGTCCCCACCCCCATCGATGCGCACAAGTCGCCCGACCTGGGCCCGCTCGAGTCGGCCAGTCGGATGCTCGGCGGTGTCATCGCCCCCGGCGATGTCGTGGTCTATGAGTCGACGGTCTATCCGGGGGCGACCGAAGAGGTCTGTGTGCCGCTCATCGAGCAGGTCTCCGGGCTCAGGTACAACCACGACTTTTATGTCGGCTATAGCCCAGAACGTATCAATCCCGGGGATAAAGAGCACCGCCTGACCACGATCAAAAAGGTCACCTCCGGCTCGACCCCCGAGACGGCGTCCTTCGTCGATGCGCTCTATCGCTCGATCATCACCGCGGGCACCCATCTGGCCAGCAGTATCCGGGTGGCGGAGGCGGCCAAGGTCATCGAGAATACGCAGCGCGACGTGAATATCGCACTGATCAATGAACTCGCGCTGATCTTCAATCGGCTCGGGCTCGACACCCAGGAGGTGTTGGAGGCGGCCGGCAGCAAATGGAACTTCCTGCCCTTCCGGCCCGGGCTGGTGGGTGGGCACTGCATCGGGGTCGACCCCTATTATCTGACCCATAAGGCCCAGGCCATCGGCTACCACCCGGAGATCATCCTGGCGGGGCGCCGGCTCAACGACAGCATGGGCGCCTATGTGGTCAAGCAGGTCATCAAGCTCATGACGCACCGCGGCTGTCTGTCCAGCGGCTCGCGGGTGCTGATATTGGGTCTGACCTTCAAGGAGAACTGTCCGGACCTGCGCAACACCCGGGTTGTGGATATCGTCGCCGAATTCAAGGAGTACGGCATTGTCTGCGACGTCCATGACCCCTGGGTAAACCCCGACGCGGCCCGCCACGAATATGGGATCGAGCTCATCGACGAGCCGGCTCCAGGTACCTATGACGCCGTGATCTTGGCCGTCGCGCATCGCCAATTCAGCGACTTAGGGGTCGCGCGCATCCGCGGTTTCGGTAAACCCAAGGCCGTGCTCTACGACGTCAAGCAATTGTTTCCCAAAGATCAGGTCGACGGACGCTTGTGAGTCGACGCCCAGGAGAGTCCAGATGAAGGTATTAGTGACCGGCAGCGCGGGTTTTATCGGTGCCAACCTGGCCCTGCGGCTGCTCGAGCGCGGCGATGAGGTCATCGGCGTCGACAACCTCAACGACTATTATGACGTCGCCCTCAAAGAGGCACGCCTGGCCCGGATTCAGGGCGACCCGGGCTATACCGATCTGCGGGTGGATATCGAGCAGGGCGAGCGGCTACGCGAGGTCTTTGAGACCTATCGCCCCGAGCGTGTCGTGAATCTCGCCGCCCAAGCCGGCGTGCGCTATTCGATCGAGAACCCCATGGCCTATGTCGCCACCAACCTGGTCGGGTTCGCGAATGTACTCGAGGGCTGTCGCCATACCGGTGTCGAGCATCTGGTGTATGCCTCGAGCAGCTCGGTCTATGGCGCCAATACCACCATGCCCTTCTCGGTCCACCACAACGTAGACCATCCGTTGAGCCTCTACGCCGCCAGCAAGAAGGCCAATGAATTGATGGCCCACACCTACAGCCATCTCTACGGGCTGCCGACCACCGGGCTGCGATTTTTCACCGTCTATGGCCCCTGGGGCCGCCCCGACATGGCGCTCTTCAAGTTCACCCGGGCGATCATCGCCGGCGAACCCATCGATGTCTTCAATTTTGGAAAACACCGCCGCGACTTCACCTATATCGACGACATCGTCGAGGGCGTGATCCGGGTCCTGGACCGGGTCCCGGCGGGTAACCCCGAGTGGTCCAGCGCGCAACCGGATGCAGCCAGCAGTCTGGCCCCTTACCGTCTCTACAACATCGGCAACAACCAGCCGGTCGAGTTGATGGAGTACATCGCCCTACTCGAGCACAGCCTGGGCCTGAAGGCGCAATTGAACCTGTTGCCCCTGCAACCGGGCGATGTGCCGGACACCTATGCCGACGTGAGCGATCTGGTGCGGGACACTGGTTATCAGCCGAGGACCTCGGTGGCGGACGGGGTGGCCCGCTTCGTCGCCTGGTATCGGGATTTCTACAAGGTATAACCCGGAAAGCGTTACGCTCACATCAAGGCATCCAGCTCGCCACAGCGTGACAGAGCGGGCCTCGATCATCCTGGAAAGAGCAGTTGTCACGCCAAGACGCCAAGCTCGCCAAGATGCTGCAGTGCATGATCTGCGCTGGGCGATTCACCCGGCAGGTGTTCTGCTAACTTGACCTACCCAATTGTATTTCTTGGCTAGCTTGGCGCCTTGGCGTGAGCAGTTTCCATACGTTAGGATTATTCCCAAGGTGGCGGGACAGTCCCGGTTACAGCCTTCGCGCCGCCCTCCTCACCGATCAGACCGAAGACGGTATCGAGACGCACGAACAGTTCGCGCAATTGCAGGGCCATCAGTGCAAACTCGGCATCCAGGCGCGCCGCCGGGTCGTCCTGCTCATCGATCTCATCAAGCAGCGCATCGCCCACCTTCAAACGCTTGAGCGACAGATCGTCCGCCAGGACGAAGCTCAGGCGCTCGTCCCAATCCAGCGCCAGTTTCACCACCTGCTTGCCGGCACGCAGGTGGTTCAGGATCTCGTCGCTGCTCAGATCCTGCCCCTTGCAACGAATGACGCTCCCGCTGTCCTCGGCGTCGCGCAACTCGCAGGCATCCGCGGGGACGAAATCGGCGGGGGCATCGCCGGCCAACAGCCAGGCGGTGAGGATGCCGGCGGGGGCCTGGCGCGGGGTCGTCGGCTTGGCCGGCAGGGTCTCGAGCGTGACCCGCAGCAGTGAGATGGCCTCCTCCGCCGTCTTCTCGCTCGCCGCATCGACCACCAGCCAACCGGATTCGGTATCGATATAGAACAGCGTGCGGCGCGAGCGGGTGAAGGCGCGCGGGAGCATCTCGGTGACGATCTGCTCGCGCAGCGAGCGGCGCTCGGAGCGGCCGACATCGCGCGCCTCGCTGGTCTCGATCTCCGCGATGCGCTCGTCCACCGCCTCGGCCACGGCCGCGGACGGCAGCAACCGCTCCTGCTTACGCAGGCACAGCAGCAGGCAGCCGCCCACCCCATGGACCAGGCCTGACGTCTCATCGCCCAATGGCGCGGACCAGCCGAGTGTGGCGACCTCCACCGGGCCGCAGGGACGGAACCGGCGGGTACCCAGCGCCTCCTCCAGATCCGCGGCCGGCAGCACGAAGGGCGTCCCCAACCGATACATCCTGGCGTTCTTGAACATCGAAAATCCCTCGGCTAAAAGCCTCGGGATTATCCTCGAGTGGCGCCGGACGCGCCACGGCTTTCCCCCGATCAGGCGCCCGCGTCGCGTCCCGCGGGCCGCAGCCGATCCAGCCGCAGGCGCTCGCGCTCGTCAAACAGCCGCCGCGAGCCCAGCCACACCGCCGCCACCGACCCCAGGCCGGTCCCCGCTGAGATCACGAACATGATCAGAAGCTGGTACTTGGCCGCCTCCATGGGCGGGCTGCCGGCCAGGATCTGGCCGGTCATCATCCCCGGCAGGCTGACCAGACCCGCGGTGGCCATGGCGTTGACGATCGGGATCAGCCCGGCGCGCAGCGAGTCGCGACGGATCGCCGTGATCGCCTGATCCCAGGTGCCGCCGGCCAACAGGCGCGCCTCAATCGGACCGCGGCCATCCCAGGCGCCGCGGGTCAATGTGTCGAGCGCAATGGCCGCCCCGCTCATGGTGTTGCCGAGCAGCATCCCCAAGAGCGGGATCAGGTATTGGGGCTGATACCAGGGGTCCACCCGGATGATCACGGTGAGCGTCAACAACAGCACGCTGAACGAGGAGACAAACATGGAAACCGCCCCGATCCCATAGCCCCAAGGGCCGCGGAAGCGCCGCTTCTGGCGCTGCAACACCTCGATCCCGGCCACCGCGAGCATCACCAGGGCCATCAGTGCGATCAGCCAGGGATTGGTCTCGGCGAACAGGGCCTTGAGCACCAGCCCCACCAGCAGCAATTGCACCGTGCTGCGCGCCGCGGCGATCAGCACCCGCCGCTCGACACCCAGGTGCAGGTGCCAGGACATGGCCGCCAGCAGCAGCACCAGGACGGCGGCCAGCGCCAGGTCGAGTGGGGTGAGTAAGATGAGACTCATGTGCCTCTACGTCAGCGCCCACAGGTCTTCGAGCTTGATCGTCACCGCCGCGAAGGGCGCGACCGTAAAGCGATGATCCTGCGGAATCCGCGGCAATCTGCTACGGCGCCAACCGGCCAGGTCCGGAACGTCAACCTCGACATTATGGATAAAGTGCAATTCCGGCTCGGCGGCGATCCACCAACCGCCCGGCCCGCCCCGGCCCTTCTGGAACGGACTCACCAGCTCGTCAGCCAACGAGGTTACAGTCACCGCATGCGCACCGCTCGGGCGCGGCTGGGTGTAAAGCTGGCCGTCGATGATCTCCCCGGTCAGTCCTTCGGGGAGCGCCTCAAGCTGTTCGTACAGCGTCGGCTGCGGTTGTGGACGCGCGCTCATAGTGGTTCCTCGTTTGGTTACCGCGGAACGCTAGCCCCCGGTGGGCGGCACTGTCAACCGACCCGGCCGGCCGCGTCGCCACCGCTCCAGAGACTGGCCAAATATTCGCAGACACCAAACCCGGTGGCGCCTGGGCGCGCCGACATTCTGTCGGCGACGGCGCGAAGCGCCGTTGCGTTCTCTCGAACACAAAGCCCTTTGCGATTAACCGCCTGCGGGGATTGGCCGGCTCTCTGGGATCTCAGTAGGTCGCATAGTTTCTCAAAAACAGCAGGATAGAGCGGTTACACAAAAAGAAAACGGCTCTATGGCAACGTCTGAAAATAGCGTAAGCCTCTGATATAAAGGTTCGGCAGAGCAGTAATC
>NZ_CAJAXH010000093.1 GCF_903946935.1 uncultured Thiodictyon sp. | reverse complement strand
GGGGTAGGCCCTTCTGCGGCTTGGGGCCGCGCCGGCCCGGCTGCACCGCTGATGGCGGCGCGAACAGGCGCGCATCCAGGCGCAGGCGTGAGATCAAGGCCGCCTAGGCGCTGAGGCATTCCCAGCCCAGGCGCACACAGGAATCTCTGCCGTCCCCAACGAGGACCCAGCGGCGGCGCGTGAGCCCGCGCGCCACCAGCCGCAGCATGACGACGGTCCAGTCGATGACGCTCCGATGCGCCTTTCCCGCCGCGAGGTTGGCTCGTTGCGATGGCGCCAGCAAGGTCAGGAACGGCAACGCCCAGGGCCGCCGGCTCCAGGGCAAGGGGACGATCAACGCCATGCAGACCCGGCCCAGACAGGTCACCACGCGACTGTTGCTCGAGCGTACCGCATCGCGGGACATCCCCTTGGCGGCAACGCGCGCGCCCTTGCGCCGCTCCAGGGTCTCGTCCACCACTACCAGGATCGGCCAGCCGGGCGGCAGCAGCGCCATCAGCAGTCCCAGCAGGATCTGCGACCCCTGCACCCCCGACCAGCGCCCCCGACTCAGGACCCGGTGGTCACGCTCAAACCGGGGCTCGTGCGCCAGCCCCAGGACCCGCAGGGCCGCGGCCACCGTGCGCGGGCCTTGGGCCAGCAGCGTGCCGGTCACCAAGACCTGCACAGGGCGCCAGGTCGGCGCGGTGAACAGCGGCGCACAGGGCAGCAGAGTCGGTACAATCGAGGCTGGCAGGAGGGGCATCCCTGGGTACGTCCGGTGTCTTGGTCGACCTCGGAACATACACTGTTGATGCCCCGCCTGCCTTCCCCTGCGTGTCCCCGCGTGCCACGGCCACTGGCGGGTGCCGCCTGGCCGCGACGAGCGGCCGCCGCAACCCCCTGCTCAGCGCACGCGTCGGCACCGCCGTGGCGTCACGCGCGGGGCCGTCGCCCAACTGCAAAAATGGCCAAAGTCGAGGTAAAATGTAGCCATCAAAATTACTTGCGAAGTTTTCTAAGGTTAACCCCGCCTGCCATAAGCTACGCTGCATCCAATAGGCAGGTGAACCATGATCCACGAATGGCACAATGTCTTTCCGGAAGTAACAGTCACGCCTCAATAGAAAAAAAGAGGCCTGGACGTCTGGGCAAACATTTACACCATACCGCAACTCGCCCGCTAACGCTGCATTCGACTTAATGACCACATCAGTTAAACGACCCAATGTATCAGGATTTAGAAAGATTATATCGGTATCGCAAATCAGGAACAAATTGGATTGTTCTGTTGATTTAAGATGTGCCTCAATTTTCGGCAATTTAGCAACGCCTGCCCTCAACCCTCTGGCATGCGAAAGAAAATAGGCATGCTCTACCAATTCAATCCGCTCGACTGAATTAGAGAGCTTACGCAAAAAAGCCTTACCGCCATCGCGAGAGTCGTTATCAACAATAATTATTCTCCGAACCAGGTCTAATTGTTTCTGCTCACACAGCGTCAACAGCATGAGCTTCAAATAATACGTGGTTGAAAAATTTACGACAATCAATGCGATACGAGGAACCCCATCAAAAGCGGGAACCTCAGGCGGCCTTGTCAGTTTCCAGTGCAGTAGCGTCATGCCTTGATCCGTCAGCATTGCTAATCGGCGGCGGACAGCGTTCAGGCGATCACCTTTAAGCGATCTAAATCTTTGGATGAGTGACATTCCGAGTAACCGTTTAATAAGCGAGAGCTGTGGCGCCAAAAGATTTAACCCAGAAAGAGCGGTTCTCACGCCAAGGCGCCAAGTTCGCCAAGGTTGTTCAAAACGTTATTGGCGTTCGGCGACTCACCCGTAGGGTGATGCCGATGCTGCCCACATTCGTTGTTTCTTCTTGGCGCCTTGGCGTGAGCATCTGCCGGATTTAGGTTTAAGAGTTTCGGGACATGGGAATCAGGGCATGCGGCTACCTGAACCGCAGATTGTCGCGCGAGAGCTGGCTGATCGACGCACGCCCCATCAGCTTCATTCCCCGCTCGATCTCCGCCCGCATGAGACCCAGCGCCCGCTCGACACCCGCTTGGCCCGCGGCCGCCAGCGGAAACAGATAGAAGCGTCCGAGGCCCACGGCCTTAGCGCCGAGCGAAAGCGCCTTCAGGACGTGCGTGCCGCGCTGGCACCCGCCATCCATCATCACATCCACGCGCTCGCCGACGGCATCGACGACCTCCGCCAACTGATCGAACGCGCAGCGCGAACCATCCAACTGCCGACCGCCGTGATTGGACAGTACAATACCCGCGCAGCCGATCTCCGCCGCGCGCTTCGCATCCCCCACCGACATGACACCCTTAAGGCAAAACTGCCCACTCCATTCCCGGACCATCTCTGCCACATCATCCCAGTTCATGGCAGGGTCCAGCATCTCAGTGAAATAGCGCCCGATCGACATCGTGCCCCCGTCCATGTGGACGTGCTGGTCCAACTGGGGCAGACTGAAGCGTTCGTGGGTCACATAATTCAGGCCCCACATCGGCTTGAGCGCGAATTGCAGCATACCGCCGAATGTCAGCCTGAACGGTATCGCAAAGCCGGTCCGCAGATCGCGCTCGCGGTTACCGCCGGTGATGCTGTCGACGGTCAGCATCATGACCTCGACACCCGCGTCCCGGGCGCGTTGCATCATGGCGCGATTGAGGCCACGGTCCTTATGAAAATAAAACTGATACATCTGCGGCGTCGCGTAGGCTTGGCGCAACTCCTCCAGGCTGACGGTCCCGAGCGAGGATACGCCGAACAACGTGCCATACTGTGACGCGGCAGCCGCGACCGCGCGTTCGCCTTGATGGTGGAACAGGCGTTGCAGGGCCGTCGGCGAGCAATAGAAGGGCACCGCTAACTTCTGACCCATCACGGTCACGGATAGATCGACGTTTGCCACCCCGCGCAGGACATCGGGAACCAGATCGCAACGCTCAAAGCTCGCCGTATTCCGGCGATAAGTCACCTCATCGTCTGCCCCGCCGTCAATGTAATTGAAGATCGGACCCGGCAGCCGGCGCCTGGCCAGCTCCCGGAAATCGTGAAAGTTATGACAGTTGCTTAAGCGCATAGTGGACAGACTCGCGGATGAACAAGGTATCAGCCACTTGCAGCGGTGACCTGGATTCCGCTGCGCTCCATCCAGGCTACGGGAAACCCTTCCGTGGAATACTTTCACAGTCTCTTGGCTTTCCTAGAGGACCCTAGAGGACCAGTTACTCATGCCGCAGCGGCTACGAGAATACAAATATCGCTGGGTTTAAGTACATCGTGTTCAAGACGACCAGCTAGCACACGTAACGCTAGGATTTAGGCTTTTGTCATAGCTTGAGCACAGGACCCACCATAAACGAGAACGCCGGGTACCTGGGGCACTTGGGCGAGCCACCGGGCATCGTCTTCATGCTCACATTCAAGCGTAACGTTCATAGCAAACTTACCTGTGTTGCAGATTGGGACCAAGAAAAGCGGTGGCTGAAATCCCCACGTATGACCTCAAAAATCCGAGTTTTGGGGTGGCTCCAATGCGAACCAATTGAAGCGGAATACCGCCTCCCGATCTTGGTTTACTTCCTCTAGCGTCGAAAGACCTTCGCCAGGAAGCCCCGTATCTTGGTTGACAATCAATACCGTTAGGGGAGGCAATCCGTGATCCGCACAGTAGCGGAAAATGCCGCTTCCAGTCAATTGACAGCTTCTCGGTCTGCACGTAATGCGCTGTTTTACCGATGCCGCGGCTTAAGTCAATGCCATTCGAGCCGGAGAGTAAGCCGAGTCCTTGCCGCCGCTTAGGCTGAAGTTTGTATTCTCTGTTTGCCGCCTGGTTTCCGGCGGTGCCACCCTATCTCTGCCATACGACGATTCGTTCCCGGCTCCTCGCAGAACCGGACTTGGAGTGTTACACCATCCGGCTCCCAGTTTGAGTCCTCCTCGATTTGACAGGTCCAAGGACCCATCACCTTCCGACGCCATACATCCAAGGACGTCCTTCGCTGACGTGCTTCGCCCGAGGGCACCGGCACGCCGACCAAGTGAAACGCGCAGAATATGTTGTCACGGACAGAATCCTCACTGTGTAGGGCCGTGTATCGCCCGCACGTTATCTCAAACCGCCGCCCGCAACGCTTCCCCCGCATTACCGGGGATCGACGCTACTATGGACGGCTCCGACTTCCGCGCCGCACCGCCCGTGTCCTCGCTTTTTATCGCTTGTTCACGGGTGCCCGCCTTCCGGTGGACCGCGTCGCGGATCTCCTCGGTTACCGCGTATTCTCAATGTCAGGCTCGACATGGCCTCGGACCCCGGGGCGTACCGGCACCGCTCGCAGTGGCGCGATACCGATTTTTGCCTGCCGGAGGGACAAACCCATCGGCACTTACCCATTAAATTTTGGCTCTCTGGGATCTCAGTAGGTCGCATAGTTTCTCAAAAACAGCAGGATAGAGCGGTTACACAAAAAGAAAACGGCTCTATGGCAACGTCTGAAAATAGCGTAAGCCTCTGATATAAAGGTTCGGCAGAGCAGTAATCG
>NZ_CAJAXH010000092.1 GCF_903946935.1 uncultured Thiodictyon sp. | reverse complement strand
TGAGCGGTGTTGGGGCATTCTCGAGAAACACTGGAATGGTACGCAACTGGTGGACGTCGAGACGATGCTGGAATGGGCCAAGAGCATGAAATGGAAAGGCATCCACCCCATCGTCGAACTCAGTCGCAAGGTCTATGCGAAGGGCATCAGGCTCTCAAACAGGTTGATGAAAGATGTCGAAGCGAGATTGAAGCGTAGCCCGACTTTGCCAAAATGGGACATCTTTATCCAGCCGGTTTTCGGGTAACTTCTATAACGGAAATCACCTTAATGGATGTCCCGCAAGCCGTCAAGCGACACGGTAAAATCCTGCCCCGTCCGCGACCCTTGTATTAAGCGTTCTTTACGAATCTCGCGTTAGCCCCCTCGGCGGCCGCGCTGGATGGCGATCCGTGGCGAGTAGGGCATCGCCGCCCATCCCGACTGGCGCCGCCTCGAGGTCGGCCGCGGGCGATGAATCGCTGGCGGAACTGGGCCGCCATCCGGGGCTCAAGACCTGGGCAGTTCCGCTAGGTCAGCGGTGCGGTTGAGATGATCAAGTCAGATCGGCTGGTGCCGGACGCCCCCCACCCCGACCCTCACCCGCGAGGGGGGAGGGAGAAGATAGAGGGGTTGCCATCCCTGGCGCAGGATTGCAGCGCACCGGCCGGATGACTGCTCGACGTTGGTGGAATGACGATCATTCTAAATCCGGGAATGGCTCACGCCAAGACGCCAAGCTCGCCAAGAAATACAATCCGGTCGATCGACTATCCAGATCACCCTCCCGGGGACTGGCGCAACGCTGATAACGCACTGAACAGCCTTGGCGATCTTGGCGCCTTGGCGTGACACCTACTCTTTCGAGGATACTAGTCCAAGGCCGCCTTGGCGTTGATCGTTGCGCCCGGCGCGGAGCGCCTGGGAGCGCCGACATTCTGTCGGCCAGCCGTCGCAGGCGGTTTCGCGGTTAATCGCAAAGGGCTTTGGTTTCGAGAGGATCCAACGGCGCTTCGCGCCGTCGCCGACAGAATGTCGGCGCTCCCAGGCGCTGCGTGGTTTGGTGGCTGCGAATACTTTCCCAGTCGCTGGAGCGGTGTCACGAGAGGCGGAAACGGCTCCGCCGCATACTTGCCAAATCTCAGTGCGGCACGATCGCACAAGCGGCCGCGGCGTCGCGTTTTGCGGATGGGCGGGGCCGCACTGGGGTGCGGCGCTCCCAGTCGGTTGGCCTGTCGGCCGCCTGGCCCCGAGGTGCGCAGCGCCTGACACAGGCGTGCCACCGCTGGAGCGGTGGCACGAGAACCGGGGGGCTACTCCGCCTCAGTCACTTCGCCGCCGACGCCATACCGCGCCAGCTTCACATAAAGACTCTGCCGGCTCAGGCCCAGCAATTCCGCCGCGGAGGCGCGATTGCCGCCGGTGAGTTTCAAGGCGGCCTCGATGCACAGGCGTTCGATGACGTCGGTCGATTCACGCACCAGGTCCTTCAGCGGGGCGCTGCCGACCCGGTCGGTGAATTGCGCCACCCACACCGGCAGGCCATCGGTGGCCGGGTCGGCGCCTAGGCGTCGACCGATATCGCGGATGAAAAAGCCAAAGCAGGGCAGATCGCCGTGCTCCACCGCGGCACCGGAGATCTCGACATCCGCGGTGGTGCCGTATTGACCGCGTAGCGTGGTCTTGAAGAGCCGCAGCGTGCCGTGTTGGCGCAGCGTGCTCAATAGCACATTCAGATCGATCCCGGCGCGCCCCAGCCAGCGGTCTAGCGATTGGCCGCGCAGCAGGTGCTCGTTGGCCAGCTCGACCTGATTGAGAAAGGCGCGATTGGCCGCGAGGATGCGCCCATCGCCATCGGTGATGAGGATGGAGTCCGGGGCCGCCGCCACCGCCTTGAGCAGCTTGGCGTCATTGTCCGGGAGCACGGCCGTCGCCGGGCTGGTCTGGAGCGGACTCGCCCGCACCACAAACAGGGTGGTGTCGTCCTGGCGCAGCAGGGAGGCGGAGATCACCACCTCGGCGGCCCCGTCGAGGCGGCGCGCACTCACGCTGTCGACCTTGCCGGTGGTGAATACGCCGCCCAGCAAGGACTCGATGGCCCGTGTGCTCTCGGGGTCGAAGCCCTCGGGGAAGGGTCGCCCGATCACCCGGGCGGCGCTGTCGCCGAGCAGCAGGGTGGCCGCCGGGTTGGCCTCCACCACCCGGCGCAGGCCGGCGTCGACGATCAGCACGGCCTCGGAGACGCTCTGGAAGAGCAGTCGATAGCGGGTTTCCATCTGGCGAAAGCGCCAATAGTCCCGTTCGATGGCCTGCTGGGCGTCGACCAACTGTTGCTGGAGCGAGGCCACCGCCCGCAATTCACGCCCGATCGCCAGTACCTGGCCCTGGGTGCCGAAGCGGATGGCGCGATATTGGAACGGGATTTCCTTACCCGGCGGGGCCAGGTGGTCGACCGGGCGCCACTCATCCGACCAGTCGGCGCGGGCGTCGCGCAGCATGGCCTCGGCCCGGGGGCGGCTGTCGGCGGTGACGGTGTCCAGCCAGGGGCGGCCCAGCAGGCCGCCGCCCAGTTCGCGAGATAGGGCCGCGTTGCCGATGGCGCAGTCGACGATGGTGCCGGCGGCGTCCAGCACCAGCGACAGATCGGCGACGCTGCGCAGCAGGTCGGCGGCCACCGGGCCGTCCGCGCGCACGGGGGCCACGCTCGCGGCCGTCACCGGGGACACCTTGGGCACCTTCGCCCGCCTTGCCCAAGACGGCGGCTCGGGCGGGCGCCCCGACAGAAAACGGAGATAAAACAGGACGCGACCGCCGTGAGCGGGTCCGGCACCAGACCGACAGGGACAACAGCGGGGCAGCGCATAAACAGTGAGGACCCTCAGGCAACGCGTGGGCTAAAATGACCGACTTTCCCCCGCGGGCCGGCCGTCAATGGTCCGGGCGAGCTCGGGGTTATTGCAAGTCTGTCAACTCGGCCGCGAATGTCAAGTTCCCACTACGTCAACTTACGTTGACACTTTCGCCCCGCGAGGCTAGATTGTGCGGCGTGGCAAGGGCATCGGTCATGCGCCAAGCCCCAAATCAGACGATCGGACCAGAGGGCAGCGCAGCCTCTCCACGCGGCCCAGCCGCCAGCCCGGTCCGCCAAGAACAACTATCGATCCTCAAGGTACCGCCAGAGCATGCCCCTGTACACCCCCGAGGAGCGCAAGCGTCGCGATGCATCCCCTTGGACCCTGGTCCAGGGCATCCTTGCCCCTGTGCAATTTTTAGTGTTCCTGATCAGCCTCGGGCTGGTCCTGCGCTTTTTGACTACGGGCGAAGGCGCGCAGGCCGCGACGATCTCGGTGATCGTCAAGACCCTGGTGCTCTACACGATCATGATCACTGGCTCCATCTGGGAGAAGGTGGTCTTTGGCAAGTATCTGTTCGTCCCTGCCTTCTTTTGGGAAGACGTGTTCAGCATGCTGGTGCTGGCCCTGCACACCGCCTATCTGGTGTCGCTGGCCACCGATTTGCCCGTCCGCGGACAGATGCTGTTGGCCCTGGCCGCCTATGCGACCTATGTGATCAACGCCACCCAGTTCCTGCTCAAACTGCGGGCGGCCCGCCTGGATCAGGCCCGCCAGGACGCGGCCGGCACGGTGGGTATCGCTCGGGCGGAGACCGCACTGTGAGCGGCGCCGCGGCCGCCGACGCCACCCTGGTGCGCGAGCGCGCCTACCCGGAACCCCTGCGCGAGCAAGGCCAATGTGAGGTCTTCTGCGGTTTGAGCGCCATCGTCTGGCTGCACCGCAAGATGCACGACACCTTCTTTCTGGTGGTCGGCTCGCGCACCTGCGCCCACCTGCTCCAGTCCGCCGCCGGGGTGATGATCTTCGCCGAGCCGCGCTTTGCCACCGCCATCCTGCAGGAGCGCGACCTGGCCGGGATCGCCGACTGCCACGATGAGCTGGACCTGGTGGTGACCCGGCTGCTGGAGCGTCGCGCCGACATCCGCACCCTGTTCCTGGTCGGCTCCTGCCCGTCCGAGGTCATCAAGCTCGACCTGCAGAAGGCCGCCGAGCGTCTCACCAAGGGCCCGCTGGGTCTGGGTGGCGGCGGCCGGGTGAAGGTGCTGGCCTTCAGCGGCAGCGGCCTGGAGACCACCTTCACCCAGGGCGAGGACCAGTGCGTCGCCGCCCTGGTGCCGGAGCTGCCGCGACTGCCCGCCGGCGAGCGCAACCTGTTGGTGCTCGGCACCCTGGCGGACGTGGTCGAGGACCAGTTCCGCCGGCTGTTCGAGTCGCTCGGCATCGGCCCGGTGCATTTCATCCCGGGTACCGATACCCACGCCTTGCCGCCCGTGGGCGAGGGGACCATCGTTTTGTTTGCCCAGCCCTTTTTCAATGAGACGGCCGGTCTGCTGGCGTCGCGTGGGGCGCGTCTGTTGAACACACCCTTCCCCTTCGGGGTCGAAGGGACGCTCGCCTGGCTCGGCGCTGCCGCGCGCGCCTGGGGCGTCAGCGACGAGCAGTTCGAGCGCGTCACCGCCGCCCCGGCCGAGCGGGCGCGCGGCTCGCTCGGGCGCTATCGCGAGGTGTTGGCCGGTCGGCGCATGACCTTCCTGCCCGACTCCCAGTTGGAGATCCCGTTGGCGCGCTTCCTGGCGCGCGAGTGCGGGGTCGAGTTGCTCGAGGTCGGTACGCCCTATCTGGACCGGCGCGCCATGCAGCCCGAGCTGGACCTGTTCCCGGCGGGGGTGCGTCTGGTGGAGGGGCAGGACGTAGAGCGGCAACTCGACCGGGTCGCCGCCGAGCGCCCGGACCTCACGGTCTGCGGCCTGGGCCTGGCCAATCCATTGGAGGCCCAGGGTCTGCGCACCAAGTGGGCGATCGAGTTGGTCTTCACCCCCATCCACGGATTTGAACAGGCGGCCGACCTGGCGGAACTCTTCGCCCGGCCCCTGCTCCGCAGCGCAGCCCTTAAGGTCTAGTCATGCAGCTTACGGTCTGGACCTACGAAGGCCCACCCCACATCGGCGCCATGCGCATTGCCGCGTCAATGAACGCGGTGCATTGCGTGCTCCACGCCCCCCAGGGCGACACCTACGCGGACTTGCTGTTCACCATGATTGAGCGCAGCGAGCGCCGCCCGCCGGTGAGCTATACCACCTTCAAGGCGCGGGACATGGGGACCGACACCGCCGAGCTGCTCAAGACCCGGGTGCAGGAGACCTACGACCGCTTCCGTCCGGACCTGCTCCTGGTCGGCGAGGCCTGCACCGCCGAACTGCTCCAGGACCAGGCGGGCGGGCTGGCCGAGTCGATGGGCCTGCCGATCCCGGTGGTGCCGCTGGAGCTCTCCGCCTTCTCCCGGCAGGAGAACTGGGGGGCGAGCGAGACCTTCTATCAGATCGTGCGCCGGGTGTTGCACGCGCAGGTCCCGGCCCCCGGGTCCGCACCGCGCGCACCCGTCAGCGAGCGTTGCGCCAATCGGCGGCCACTGGCCAACCTGCTCGGGGCTACCTCGCTCGGCTTTCGCTGTCGCGATGACGTGGTGGAGCTGACCCGGCTGCTGGACTCCATCGGCGTGGATGTGAATCTGGTCGCCCCCTTGGGTGCCACCCCCGCCGACATCGCCCGGATCCCCGAGGCCGATTTCAACTGCTGTCTCTATCCGGAGGTCGCCGCGTCCGCCTGCGGTTGGCTGGAGCGGATGTTCAAGCAGCCGACGGTGAAGGCGATCCCGATCGGGTTCGGCGGCACCCGCGACTTCCTGCGCGAGATCGCTGCGCTGACCGGGATCGATGTCAGCGCCGCCGTCGCGGCCGGCACCTCGCGCCTGCCCTGGTACTCACGCTCGGTGGACTCGACCTACCTCACCGGCAAGCGGGTCTTCATCTTCGCCGACGCCACTCATGCGATTGCGGCGGCACGGATCTGTAGCGAGGAGCTGGGGTTCAAGGTGGTCGGGCTCGGCACCTATTCGCGCGAACTGGCCCGCGAGGTCCGTGCTGCCGCCGCCCGCTATCGGGTCGAGGCGCTGATCACGGACGACTATCTGGAGGTCGAGGCCCAGGTGGCGGCGCTGCACCCGGAGTTGGTGTTGGGTAGCCAGATGGAGCGCCATATCGCCAAGCGCTTCGGTGTACCCTGCGCGGTCATCAGCGCGCCCCATCATGTACAGGACTGCCCGGCCCGCTACGCGCCCCAGATGGGGTTCGAGGGGACTAACGTGATTTTCGACACCTGGGTCCATCCGCTGATGATGGGCCTGGAAGAGCATTTGCTCACGATGTTCCGGGGCGATGCCGAGTTTCATGACGAGGCGACGCCCTCGCATCTGCATTCACCCGCCAAGGCCCGAGCGACGACGCCCGAGACGGTGTCGGTTGCGGATAGCAGCCCGGCCGCCGATCCGGCCCCGGCCGCGGGTGTGGTCTGGTCTCCCGAGGGCGAGCGGGAGTTGAAAAAAATACCATTCTTCGTCCGCGGCAAGGCGCGCCGCAACACTGAATTATTTGCCGCTGAACGCGGTATCCAAACGATTACCGTGGAGACGCTCTACGATGCGAAAGCGCACTTCGGCCGCTGACCGTTCGACCCCGATCCGCGTCGTCATTGTGGCCCTGGATGGCCACTTGGCGGGAACGCTTGACCGGGCGCGACCTGGCCTGCGCCGGGATATACCCGGGTTGGAGCTGAGTCTCCACGCCGCGGCCGAATGGGCCGGGGATCCCCAGGCGGTCGAGCGCTGTCGCGCGGACGTCGCCACCGCCGACATCGTCATCAACACCATGCTGGTGATGGAAGAGCACATCCAGCCGATCCTGCCCGCACTCCAGGCCCGCCGGGATCAGTGCGACGCGATGATCTCCTGTATGTCCGCCGGCGAGGTGATGCGCCTCACCCGCCTGGGCGGGTTCAGCATGGACGGCAAGCAGGGCGGACCCATGGCGCTGCTCAAGCGTCTGCGCGGCGGCAGCAAGAAGGAGGGCGAGGAGAACAAGGGGAATGCCGGCTCCCAGCAGATGAGCATGCTGCGGCGTATCCCCAAGCTGCTGCGTTTCATCCCCGGCACCGCCCAGGACGTGCGCGCCTATTTCCTGAGTCTTCAATACTGGCTGGCAGGCTCCGAGGAGAATGTCGCCAATATGGTCCGCTTCCTGGTGGACCGCTATGCCGACGGTGAGCGCCGGGTGCTGCGCGGGACGCTCAAGGTCCCGCCGCCGGTGGAATATCCGGATGTCGGCATCTATCACCCGCGCCTCCCGGGCCATATCAGCGACGACCTGGCCAAGCTCCCGGCCGCCGGCCGCGACAGCAAGGGCACCGTCGGGTTGCTCCTGATGCGCTCCTATGTGCTGGCCGGCAATGCCAACCATTATGATGGCGTCATCGCCGCGCTGGAGTCCCGCGGGCTGCGCGTGGTCCCCGCCTATGCGAGCGGTCTCGACGCCCGCCCGGCGGTGGAGCGCTTCTTTATGCATGGCGGCCGTGCCACCGTGGATGCCGTGGTCTCACTCACCGGCTTCTCACTGGTCGGCGGACCCGCCTATAACGACGCCAAGGCCGCCCAGGAACTGCTGACCAAGCTAGACGTGCCCTATCTCTCCACCATGTCGGTGGAGTTCCAGACCCTGGAGCAGTGGCAGGACTCCGATCAGGGTCTGCTGCCGGTGGAGGCCACCATGATGGTCGCCATCCCCGAGCTGGACGGTTCCATCGGGCCCATGGTCTTCGGCGGGCGCTCCAATTCGGTCGCGGTGGATGAGGCGCGCGACATGCAGTCCCAGCCCGAGCGTACGCAGATGCTGGCCTCGCGCGTCGCCCGGCTGGTGTCGCTGCGGCGCACCGCGCGGCGTGACCGCAAGGTCGCCATCGTGCTCTTTAATTTCCCGCCCAACGCGGGCAATACCGGCACCGCCGCCTATCTCTCGGTCTTTTCCTCGTTGTTTAATACCCTGACCGCGCTCAAAGCAGCCGGCTATGGGGTCGATGTCCCCAAGGATGTCGATGCGCTGCGTGAGTCCATCATCAATGGCAACGCCTCGCGCTATGGCGCGCACGCCAATGTACACGCCCGCGTCCCGGTGGACGACCATGTCCGCCGCGAGCCCTATCTCAAGCAGATCGAACAGCAGTGGGGCTCGGCCCCCGGCAAGCAGCAGGCCGATGGGCGCTCCATCTTCGTGCTCGGCGAGCGCTTCGGTAATGTCTTCGTCGGTGTGCAGCCCGCCTTCGGCTATGAAGGCGACCCCATGCGCCTGCTGTTCGAGAAGGGCTTTACCCCAACCCATGCCTTTACCGCCTTCTATCGCTATCTGAAAGAGGAATTCGGCGCGGATGCGGTGCTGCATTTCGGCACCCACGGCGCACTGGAGTTCATGCCCGGTAAGCAGTCCGGATTGTCCGCCGAGTGCTGGCCGGATCGCCTCATCGGCGACCTGCCGAACCTCTATCTCTATGCCTCCAATAACCCGTCCGAGGGTACCATCGCCAAGCGCCGCGCCGCCGCGACCCTCATCAGCTATCTGACGCCGCCGATTGCCCATGCCGGGCTCTATCGCGGCCTCATCGACCTGAAGGGTTCGATCGAGCGCTGGCGCAGCCTACCGCCCGAGGAGACCAACGAGCGCGAGGGTCTGGCCGAGCTGATCCAGGCCCAGGGGGCGGAGCTCGACCTGTGCCCGGCCGAGCCGTCCTGGGGCGACGCCTTCGAGGAGCCCATCGCACGGCTCAACAAGGCGGTGCTGGAGCTGGAATACACCCTGATCCCGGACGGACTGCATATCGTCGGCCAGGCCCCGACCGCGGAGCAGCGCATCGACCTGCTGCTGGCCATCGCCGAGGCGAGTCACGACGCCCGCCCGGCCCGGGAGTCACTGGCCGCGCTGGTGGGCGGGGCGAGCGTCAATCGCGCACTTGCGGCCGGCGCCATGTCCAAGACCGAGGAGAATGTCAGCCTGCTGACCCAGCTCGGCGAGACCAACCGGCTGCTCACCGAGCAACACGAGATCCCGTCCATGCTGCACGCATTGGACGGCGGCTATGTGCAGCCCGCCCCGGGCGGCGACCTGTTGCGCACCCCGGAGATCCTGCCTACCGGGCGCAATCTCCACGGCTTCGACCCCTACCGCATCCCCAGCCGCTTCGCGGTGGCCGATGGGGCGCGCCAGACCCAGCGCCTGCTGGAGCGCTATTCCATTGAGGGCAACCCCCTGCCTGAGTGCGTGGCACTGGTCCTGTGGGGCACCGACAACCTCAAGACCGAGGGCGGACCCATCGCCCAGGCCCTGGCCCTGATGGGGACCAAGCCGCGCTTCGACAGCTTCGGGCGGCTCGCCGGCGCCGAGCTGATCCCGCTCGAGGAGCTGGGCCGGCCGCGCATCGACTGCGTCATGACCCTGTCCGGTATCTTCCGCGACCTGCTGCCGTTGCAGACCCGGTTGCTGGCCGACGCCTCCTATCTGGCCGCCACCGCGGAGGAGCCGCTCGAGCAGAACTTCGTGCGCAAGCACGCCCTGGCCTATCGGGAGGCCAACGGCTGCGATCTTGAGACCGCCGCGCTGCGCGTGTTCAGCAACGCCGACGGGGCCTATGGCGCCAACGTCAACTATCTGGTCGACAGCAGCCGCTGGGACGAGGGCGACGAGCTGGCCGAGACCTATACCCGGCGCAAGTGTTTCGCCTATGGGCGTTCCGGCAAGCCGATGCAGAATGCCGATCTGTTGACCAGCGTGCTCGGCAATGTCGAACTGGCCTACCAGAACCTGGACTCGGTAGAGCTCGGGGTCACCTCGATCGACCACTATTTCGATACACTGGGCGGCATCAGCCGCGCCGTGGGTCGGGCGCGCGGCACCGATGTGCCGGTGTATATCGGCGACCAGACCACCGGCGACGGGGTGGTGCGCACGCTGGCCGAGCAGGTGGCACTGGAGACCCGCACCCGGATGCTCAATCCCAAGTGGTACGAGGGCATGCTGGCCCACGGCTACGAGGGGGTGCGGCAGATCGAGACCCATGTGACCAATACCATGGGCTGGTCCGCCACCACCGGTCAGGTGGCGCCCTGGGTGTACCAGCGTCTCACCGAGACCTATGTGTTGGACGACGAGATGCGCGAGCGGCTCGCCGCACTCAACCCCACCGCCTCCGCCAAGGTCGCGAACCGGTTGATCGAGGCCCACGAACGCAACTACTGGAGCCCTGACCCGGCTACCCTCGAGGCCCTGCGCCGTGCCGGCGAGGAGCTCGAGGACCGGTTAGAGGGTGTCTATCAGGAGGCCGCCGCTTGAATAATTTCGGAATACCGGTCACGCTTGGCCAACCGCCGGACGGTGAGGGCAGCGTCCAGGTCCTCGAGGACGAGGCCATCGTCGGCCGCGCCAAGGTTTTCGCCGTCTATGGCAAGGGTGGGATCGGCAAGAGCACGACCTCCTCGAACCTGTCGGCCGCCTTTTCCAAGCTCGGCAAACGGGTCTTGCAGATCGGTTGCGACCCCAAGCACGACTCCACCTTCACGCTCACCAAGTGCCTGGTGCCGACGGTGATCGACATCCTGGAGTCGGTGCAGTTCCATGCGGAGGAGCTGCGGCCGGAGGACTATTGTTACGAAGGCTATAATGGCGTGATGTGCGTGGAGGCGGGCGGCCCGCCGGCCGGCACCGGCTGCGGTGGCTATGTCGTCGGTCAGACGGTTAAACTACTGAAACAGCATCACCTGTTCGAGGACACCGACGTGGTGATCTTCGACGTGCTGGGCGACGTGGTGTGCGGCGGCTTCGCCACCCCCTTGCAGCACGCGGAGCGCGCGCTGATCGTCGCCGCCAACGATTTCGACTCGATCTTTGCCATGAACCGGATCGCTGCGGCGATCATGGCCAAGGCCAAGAACTACAAGGTGCGGATTGCCGGTGTCGTGGCCAACCGCAGCGTGGAGACCGATCAGATCGACCGCTTTGCCGACGCGGTGGGCTTGAAGCGGCTGGCGCACCTGCCGGACCTGGACGTGATCCGCCGCAGCCGGCTGAAGAAATGTACGCTGTTTGAGATGGACACCAGCCCGGAGGTCGAGTTGGCCCGGGCCCAATACATGCAGTTGGCGGCCGCCCTCTGGGCCGGCGCCGAACCCCTGACCGTGGCGCCGATGCGCGATCGGGATATCTTCGACTTTTTGGGATTCGACTGATGCCGACGACCACTTACAAGGAACGCCGCGGCGAAATCGAGACCTATTTCGACCGTACTGCCGCCGATGCCTGGTCCAAACTGACCTCCGATGCACCGGTGAGCCGGGTGCGCGCCACCGTGCGCGCCGGCCGCGACCTGATGCGCGCGACGCTGCTCGGTTGGCTGCCCCCGGACCTCGCTGGCCGGCGGTTGCTCGACGCGGGCTGCGGCACCGGCGCACTGGCGGTCGAGGCCGCGCGGCGCGGCGCCGCGGTGACGGCCATCGACGTGGCCCCGACCCTGATCGCCTTGGCGCAGGAGCGCTGCCCCAAGGACCTGGGTGTGGGCAGTGTCAAGTTCCTGGCGGGCGACATGACCGACCCCGCGCTCGGGACCTTCGATCACGTGGTCGCCATGGACTCGGTCATTCACTACCGCAGCGAGGATGTAGTGAAGCTGCTCGCCCAGGTGGCGGCGCGCACCACCGGCTCGATCCTGTTCACCTATGCCCCGCGCACGGCGCTGTTGGCGGTGATGCATGCGGCGGGGCAGCTCTTCCCCCGCGGGGATCGCTCGCCCGCCATCGTGCCGGTGAGCCCCGCGCGCCTGCAACGCTTGATCGCGGCCGAACCCGGACTCGCCGCCTGGCGCTGCGGGCGCACGCAGCGCATCAGCCGCGGCTTCTACACCTCCCAGGCCTTGGAGCTGGTCCACCAATGAGCTCGGCTTCCGGCATCCTGACCCGCGGATTGAAGCGGCTGGGGCCGCGTTTTCTGCCCTTTGCGGACGCCGGCACCGTGGAGTTGCCGCTGCCGCGGCTATTGCGACTGGCACTGTTCCAGGTCTCGGTGGGCATGGCCGTGGTGCTGCTCAACGGGACCCTGAACCGCGTGACCGTGGTCGAGCTCGGTATCCCCACCTGGCTCATCTCGCTGATGGTCTCGCTGCCGCTGCTGTTTGCCCCGCTGCGCACCCTGATCGGCTTCCGCTCGGATCATCACGTCTCGGCGCTCGGCTGGCGCCGTGTCCCCTATATCTGGATGGGTACCCTGTTGCAGTTCGCCGGGTTCTCGATCATGCCCTTTGCCCTGCTCATCCTGGGGGGCGATGCCCATTGGCAGGGACCGCTGGGGCCGGCGGGGGCGGCGCTCGCATTCCTGCTGGTCGGTGCCGGGCTACATACCACCCAGACGGCCGGGCTGGCACTCGCCACCGATCTCGCGCCGCCCGCGGCACGCCCGCGCGCCGTGGCGCTGCTCTATGTGATGCTGCTCCTGGGCATGGTGGCCAGCTCGCTGATTTTCGGTCAACTGCTCGCCGACTTCAGCCAGAAGCGCCTGATTCAGATCCTCCAGGCGGCGGCCGTGGCCACCCTGGTGTTGAACCTGATTGCACTGTGGAAGCAGGAGGCGCGCGACCCGACGCGCACCCGCGCCGGCCGCGTGACCCCCGCCTTCCGCGATTCCTGGTCAGAGTATCTGGCCGGCGGGCGGGTCGCGCGGCTGCTGGTGGCCGTGGGCATGGGCAGCGCCGCCTTCAGTATGCAGGACATCCTGCTGGAGCCTTACGGCGGCCAGGTGCTGCACCTCACGGTCGGGGCGACCACCGCGCTGACGGCCCTGTCGGCGGGGGGCACGCTCCTGGCCTTCGCGCTGGCGGCCCGGCAACTCAACCGTGGCGCCGACGCCTATCGACTGTCCGGCCTGGGCGCCGTGGTCGGGGTCTTCGCCTTTGCCGCCGTGCTCTTGTCCGCCCCCATGGAGTCGGCCGCGGTGTTCCGCCTGGGCGCCTTCCTGATCGGCTTCGGTGGTGGGCTCTTCTCGGTCGGTACACTCACCGCAGCCATGGGGAAGACCCATGGCGACGAGAGCGGACTGGCATTGGGCGCCTGGGGCGCCGTGCAGGCCACCGCCGCGGGACTCGCGATTGCCGTGAGCGGTATCCTGCGCGATGTGTTTGCCGGACTGGCCGCCAACGACATCCTGGGGCCCGCACTCACCGGCCCGGCGGTCGGCTATGGGGCCGTCTATGCGATCGAGATTGTTCTGCTCTTCATGACGCTGGCCGCCGTTGGCCCGCTCGCCGGCACCGCCGGTGCGGGTCGCACGACCGCGTCCAACCGCTTCGGCTTGGCCGAATTTCCCGGCTAGCCACTTGCCCTCGGGAGGGGACTATGTTTGATGCACCAACGAGCTATATCGACCTTGGCCAGATTGCCATCTGGGCCTTCTGGTTTTTTTTCGCCGGACTGATTATCTATCTCCGCAAGGAGGACAAGCGGGAAGGATACCCGTTGGAGTCGGAACGCTCCCCGCATATCACCCATGTCGGCTGGCCCAACCTGCCTGCGCCCAAGACCTTCATCCTGCCCCATGGCCAGGGCACCAAGACCGTGCCCCGTCAGGAGCCGGCCTACCAGGTCAACGCGACCCCCACTGAGCCCTGGCTCGGTGCCCCGTTGACGCCCACCGGCGACCCCATGCTGGCCCGCGTCGGCCCGGGTTCCTGCCCGACCCGCGACAACGAGCCGGACCTCACCTACGAGGGCGAGCCCAAGATCGTGCCGTTGCGCGCCGCTCCCGGGTTCTCCGTTGCCGAGGGCGATCGCGATCCGCGCGGCTTTGACGTGATTGGCTGTGACGGCGAGAAGGGCGGCACCGTCTCCGATATCTGGGTGGACCGTTCCGAGCCGCAGATCCGCTACCTTGAAGTCGCCGTCAACGCCGGTAAGAAGGTCCTGTTGCCGATGGGCTTCGCCAAGATCCAGAAGAAAGCCGGTACAGTGAAGGTCCTTGCCATCACCGGTGCCCAGTTCGCTAATGTTCCTGCCATCGCCCACGCCGACCATGTGACCTTCCGTGAGGAAGACTTGGTCTGTGCCTACTACGGTGGCGGCAAGCTCTATGCCGTCCCGTCACGCACCGAGCCCTTCCTCTGATACCGCCGATGACCGAGTACGCGTACGAACCCGTACCGGGTCTGCCAGAGCAACTCCCCCCCGGGGAGTTCGTGCTCTGGCAAGGCGGGCCGCGCTGGCAATCGCTGGCGCGGCACGCCTTTCACACCCGCGCCGTCGGACTCTATTTTGTCGCCTTGGTGATGCTGAACTTCCTGTGGAAGCTCACCGATGGCGAACCGCTGCGCTCCGCCGTGGCCGGGGCCGTGTGGCTCACGCTGCTGGCGACGATCGCGATCGCCCTGCTGGTCTTGCTGGCCTGGGCGATGAGTCGGACCACCCTCTATACGATGACCAATCAACGGTTGGTGTTCCGCATTGGTGTGGCCTTTCCCATGGCCATCAATCTTCCGTTTGCGCGGATCGCCGGCGCTGGCCTGCGCCGGTATGCCGATGGTACCGGAGACCTCCCATTGACCATGGATGGACCGGTGCGCGCCGGCTATATCGTCCTGTGGCCCCACGCCCAGCCGTGGAACTATTGGCCGCCCCGCCCGATGCTGCGCGCCGTGCCCGAGGCCGCCGCGGTGGCCCAGACACTGGCGGCCGCGCTGGCGTCCGCGCGCGGCGAGGCGGCCCACGCGACCGAGGAGCCGGACGATGCGCCCCCGGCCATCGTTGCGACCGGTTCCGGCAGCGCGACGCCTGCGCCATCGATCCACTAACCCTTCCAGCCGATTCCACCCCCCATGTCTGAACCTTCTGCTCCCGAGCACTTTCCGCGCAAGATACTGATTGCCTTCGGTTCGCTGATTGGCCTCTCCCTGCTGCTCGTGACCGCCGCCGTCCTCACCGGTTATGATCCGAGTCAGGTCCCACCGTCACCGACCGTGGCGAGCCGGGACCTGCGTTTCTCGGACTCACCCGATGGGACTACCCTGGTCCAGGACGTCGCGGATGGTCGCACGGTGGCGGTCCTGCCGTCGGGCATTGAGGGGTTTGTCCGCGGGATACTCCGCGCGGTGTCCCGGGAGCGGCATAATCGTCGCCTCCCCGATGACACCCCCTTTCGTTTGTCGCGATTGGCCGATGGCCGGCTGACGCTGACCGATCTGGGGACGCACAAGATCATCGTGCTCAATTCGTTCGGGCCGACCAACGAGGCGTCGTTTGCCGTATTCCTGGCGGGTAGCGCCGGGGTTGCTGGCCCGACCGCACCACCAGACACCGTGTCCGCCCAGGCCGGCGCCGGTCGCTGAACCCCAATCGTCCGCGCGCGGCGCGGCACCAGGAACCACGCATGCTTTCGATTGTCGTCCCAGCGCTCTACGCCCTGTTCGTTTGGTGGCTCGGGACCGGCATCATCCTTTATCTGGACCGACTGCCGGCGCGGACCTATCGCTGGAGCCTGATCGGTGCGGCGGGGACCTTGGCCGCCGGCATTTATGGATTGGTGCTGACCAGTACCGGTGCGTCCGTCGCCCATGCCTATTGCGGCTTCACCTGCGGGGTGTTCATCTGGGGCGCGCTCGAGATGAGCTATTTCATGGGGCTGGTCAGCGGTCCCCGAAAGGCCCCCTGTCCACCGGATTGTGCCGGTTGGCAACGCTTTTGGCTCGCCGTCGGCACCAGCCTGTATCATGAGTTGTCGGTGCTGGCCACCGGTATCCTGTTGGCGGCGCTGTGCTGGGGGGAGGTCAATCAGGTCGGGGTGTGGACCTTTAACATCCTGTGGATCATGCGTTGGAGCGCCAAGCTCAATGTCTTCCTCGGGGTCCCCAACCTGCACACCGACTGGCTCCCCGAGCATCTGCGGTTTCTGCAAACCTATATGGGCCAGCGCCCGATGAATCGGCTGTTTCCGCTGTCGGTCACCATCGCGACCGTGGGCGTGGTGCTGTTGATCGGCACGGCCCAGGACGCCGCTCCCCATTCATTCACCAGTGCCGGTTATATTCTGGCCGCGACCCTGCTCGGCCTGGCCGTTTTGGAGCATTGGTTTCTGGTCTTGCCGCTGCCGGACGAGGCCCTGTGGTCCTGGGCCTTCAAGGGCGGTGGCGGCGACGGGGGGGCCGATCCCCGGGGGTATTCGGATGCCGCTCGCCAACAGCGCGCGTCGCTATCCCTGATCGCCATCCGGGAGCAATGAGTTGCGTCGCCCGCGTGCCCAGCCGAGGCAGCGATGGTTTTAGCCTTTGACACTGACCGACCACCTCAGAGACCGGGTTCTGGGGGGCGGTGTGACCCTTAATGACGTGGCCGGCGGGCCATTCCGCCGCACGGTGAAATAGGCCGGCCGATTTGCGGGCGCGAATCGGACGCATGACAGACAACGATAAGCGACTCTTTTGCAGAGGTGGAATATGCGTATTCTGATGATCCAACCGAACTATCACGCGGGCGGTGCAGAGATTGCCGGCAACTGGCCTCCCGGTTGGGCACCCTATATCGCCGGCGCCCTCAAGCACGCGGGTTACACCGACGTCACCTTCCTGGACGCGATGTGCGAGCACATGCAGGACGACGCCTTGCGTGCGTACATCCGCAAGCACGCCCCCGACGTGGTGCTGGCGACCGCCATCACGCCCATGATCTACAAGGCCCAGACGACGCTCCAGTTGGCCCGCGAGGCGATGCCCAGCGCAGTCACCATCCTGGGCGGCATCCACCCGACCTTCATGTATTCCCAGGTGCTGGGCGAGGCCCCCTGGATCGATTACATCGTGCGCGGGGAGGGCGAGGAGATCATCGTCAACCTGCTGCGCTCGATCGAGGCCGGTACCCATAAGGCGGACCGCAGCGAGATCAAGGGCGTCGCCTTTCTGGACGATGACGGCAAGGTGGTGGCCACCGCGGCCCACCCGGTCATCCAGGACCTGGACTCGCTGACCCCCGACTGGTCCATCCTGAAGTGGGAACAATACATCTATATTCCGCTGAACTGCCGGGTGGCGGTCCCCAACTTCGCCCGTGGTTGCCCCTTCACCTGCCGTTTCTGCTCCCAGTGGAAGTTCTGGCGCACCTACCGGCATCGCAGCCCGAAGAAGTTCGTCGACGAGGTCGAGGCCCTGGTGCGCGACCACAAGGTCGGGTTCATGATCCTGGCGGACGAGGAGCCGACCATCTTCAAGCGCCAGTTCGTGGCACTGTGCCAGGAGCTGATCGATCGCAAGGTGGATATCAAGTGGGGCATCAACACCCGCGTGACCGACATCATGCGCGACCGCGACCTGCTGCCATTCTACCGCAAGGCGGGTCTGGTGCATGTCTCGCTGGGTACTGAGGCCGCCGCCCAGTTGAACCTGGACGTGTTCCGCAAGCAGACCACCGTCGAGCAGAACAAGCTCGCGGTCAAGCTCCTGCGCGATGCCGGCATCGTCGCCGAGGTCCAGTTCATCATGGGCCTGGAGAACGAGACCAAGGAGACCATCGAGGAGACCTATCGGTTGGCCCAGGACTGGAAGCCGGACATGGTCAACTGGAACATGTATACCCCCTGGCCGTTTGCCGAGCTGTTCGAGGACCTGGGCGATCGGGTGGAGGTGCGCGACTACTCCAAGTACAACTTCGTCACGCCCATCATGAAGCCGGAGGCCATGACCCGTGAGGAGGTCCTCAAGGGCGTGTTGCGCAATTATGCCCGCTTCTATGCACGCAAGAGCTTCTTTGAATACCCGTGGATTCGCGGCGACAAGTTCAAGCGCAGGTACATGCTGGGCTGCCTGTGGGCGTTCATGCGGACCACCTGGAACAAGACCTTCTATGATCTTGACCGCGTGAATATGAAGGGCGAGGTCGACCTCGGCTTCGACCAGTCCAAGGTGCTGACCCAGGATCAGATTGCCGAGCTCAAGCTCAGTCGCCCCGATCTGAGTGCCGACGTCAACTTCAAGGGCACCCCGATCAAGGTCCTGGCGTGCGGCGGACCGGATGAGCAGATCGACGAGGCCACCGGCCTGCCGGTCGGCAAGGAACAACCCAAACGCCCAGTCGCTGCCTCGGTCTGACGGGGGGGCCGGCCATGACCCCAGCCCTGTTTGCCGACCTCCCGCGGGAGCTGATCGAGCAGTTCGATGAGTCCGGTAGCGAGACGGTCTCCTTCTCGCCCGCGGCCAGCGGGCAACGGGTCAGTACGGCCGACTATACGCAGTCTCTGAGCGCGCTCGCCGCGCGCCCGGAGGAGGCGGTGGCCCTCTACGTCCACCTGCCATTCTGTCCGGTGCGCTGTCTGTATTGCGCCTGCCACACCACCATCACCCACGACGGGGAGCGCATCGACCGCTATCTCGATACCCTGGAGCGGGAGATGGACCTGGTGACCGCACGGCTCGGGCGGGGCCGTACCCTGACCCAGCTCCATTTGGGCGGTGGGACGCCGAACTATCTCACGGACTCGCAATTGATTCGCCTGATGGAGATGGTGGGGGAGCGCTTCCACCTGGGGCCGGATACCGCGACCAATATCGAATGCAATCCGCGGCGGGCCTCGGCCAGCCAGTTGGAACTGCTTAAAGGGCTGGGGTTCACGGGGGTCAGCTTCGGCATTCAGGACCTGGACGTGCGGGTCCAGCATGCCATCGGCCGGGTCAACTCATTGGGGCTGGTCCGCGACGTCTGTACCACGGCGCGCGAGACCGGGTTTGAGTGCATCAGCCTGGACCTGGTCTACGGCCTGCCCAATCAGACGCTGGCGAGCTTCGAGTCGACCCTGGAGCGGATCATCGAGATCAACCCGGATCGGATCCGGGTCTTCGGCTATTCGCACCATCCAGCCAGCCGCCCCCACCAATACGCCATCGAGACCGCCTGCCTGCCCGGGGCGGATGAGAAGCTCGCGCTGTTGCACAGCGCGGTGCGCTGCTTTACCGAGTCCGGTTATACCTGGATCGGCTTGGACTGTTTCGTCCGGGATGGCGACGAACTGGCCGACGCCCAGGCGGCGGGGCGGCTGCGTCACACCGCACTCGGCTATACCTGTGCCCCCACCCAGCACCTGTTGGCCTTTGGGGCCAGCAGCCTGGGCGAGGTGGATGGGACCTTTGTGCAGAACGAGCCCAATGTGGACGCCTGGCGCAAGGCGATCGAGGACGGACGCTTTCCCATCCTGTGGGGCCATAAGCTCAATGCCGCCGACCAGCGCAGGCATCGGGCCATTGCCCATTTACTCTGCAATCTGGAACTACCGGCGAGCCTGATGTCTGGATTGGCCGGGGATGCCGAGCGCCTTGCCCGCTGCGCCGCCCAGGGGCTGATCGAACTCACGGACAAAGGCCTCAAGGTCACCCACCGCGGGCGCTATTTTTTGCGCAGCCTCTGCTCCCAGCACGAGCCCAATCTCGCCTGGAGCAATCACCACTGGGGCGAGCCCCAAACCAGTGGATCCCAAACCAGTTGATTAGGGTTAGACCATAGACACCAATACGCAACACACTCCCGGCGAACCCGCCCGGATCGGACCCAATGCCATCCTGCGCGTCGCCGAGGCCTTACGCGCCGGCCCCGACGCAGGCGCCATACAGGACGTCTTTGAGCGCGCCGGCCTCGCCGGCTATCTCACCACAACACCCACGCAGATGGTTGACGAGCGGGAGGTCACCGCACTCCATCAGGCCCTGCGGGCGGTCATCGGGGTGCGGCAGGCGCGCCAGATCGGCGTCGTGGCCGGCCAACTCACTGGTGACTACCTGCTCGCCAACCGCATCCCCCGCCCGGCCCAGTGGGTGCTCAAGGCCCTGCCGCGCCAATACGCGCTGCGCATCCTGCTTAAGGCCATCGAACGCAACGCCTGGACCTTCGCCGGCAGTGCCGGTTTCAGTACCCAGGAAGGCCCGCGCACCCGCTTTATCCTCGAAGGCTCACGGGTCTGTCTGGGTGCCACCGACTCCCCGACCCCACTGTGCGACTTCTATGCCGCCACCTTCGAGCGCCTGCTGCGCAAACTGGTCGACACCGAGGTCCGGGTGATCGAGGTTCAATGCCAGTCGATGGGCCACCCGACCTGCGTCTTTGAGGTCCGTAGCGACGCCTAGTCAGGCGTCGCTTGGTTTAACACCTTGGCGGGTGCCGCCCAGCACCCGTAGGAGCGGCCCCCTGGCCGCGACGGGTGGCGCGCGTGGGCCGGACCGGAGTGATGACCAAGGCCCGCGCGTGTTCGGAAAACGGCCCTTGATCATCGTTGCGGCTAGCGGCCATCGTCTGGAGTCCAAGGCTTCAGCCTTGGTCCTATCCATCCAAGGCTAAAGCCTTGGACTCCTGCCCCACGGGGTGGCCGGAACGATGATCAAGGCCGGCGCGACAAACCAGCCCAGCCCATGGCAGGCTATGGCCTGCGGTGGCGCACCGCGCTCAAGCCCCGAAGGGGCGTGACATACCAGCCCAGGGCAACGCCCTGGGTATGACGGATAACAGGCCCCAGCCCTGAAAGGGCGTGACATAAGGAGCCCCTCCGCTATGTCACGCCCTTTCAGGGCTAGCCCAAATAAACAACACCAACCCAGGGCGTTGCCCTGGGCTGGTATGTTCGACCCCGTTGGGGTCGGTATGCTCGGGCCGCTCCGACCCCCGTAGGAGCGGCCCCCGGCCGCGACGGGCGGCGCGTGATGTCAGTTGCCCGGCGTTATGACCAAGGCCCGCGCGTGTTCGGAATACGGGCCTTGATCATCGTTGCGGCTAGCGGCAATCTTCTGGAGTCCAAGGCTTCAGCCGTGGTCCTGACCAACCAAGGCTAAAGCCTTGGACTCCGAGGGGCAGGAACGACGATCAAGGCCGGGAAACGGCAGTTGCCTTAGTGGCCGACCCCGCCCTTGCCTCCAAGTTCGGCGGTGTCCGCCACTGCCGCCCGTTCGCTCAATGCGGCGCGATCAATAATGGTGACTTGTGCGCCCGCAACGCTGACACAGCCGTCTTGCGTCAATTGCCGCAGGACCCGCGAGAAAGTCTCCGGTTGAATGGACAGCCGCGAGGCCAATACCCCCTTCGGCACCTCCAACGCGAATCCCTGCCGATCCGCCGGCACCTGCGCCAACAGATAGCGGGCAACCCGACTGGTGGCATTGTGCAGGGTCAGATTATCGATCTCCGCGATCAACCCGCGCAGGCGCCGACTCAAGGCCCCCATCACCTCGAAGCAGGTATCCACCGATTCGCGCAGCATGGCCGCGAAGGCCGCCGCGTCGATGCCGATCAGCTCCGCGTCCTCCAGGGCCGCTGCACACACCGGATAGCGCGGGGCCTTGAGAAACATCAGTGCCTCCGCAAAGGTCTGCCCCGGTGAGACGATCTCGATGACCTTCTCGCCCCCCTCCGGCGACAGCCGAAAGAGCCGCAACTGCCCGTGGTGGACAAAATAGAAGCGGCGCGACGGATCGCCCTGGCGGAACAGCCACTGACCCTCATCCAGATGGATAGCAACGGCATGGGCCGTCACGTGCTCCAGTTGTTCGGTGCTCAGGCCCGACAGCAACGGCGCCTTGCGCAGCAGTTCGATCATTGTTCAATACCTCATCAGTCCGCCGCCGGTCTGGTTGCTCGTAGCGGCCTTGATCATCGTTGCGGCTGGCCGCGGCCCGTCCGCAACAGGAGGTCGAGGCTTTAGCCGGAGGCGGTTCCCGACCTAGCCCTGAGAAACCAGTGTCGCCCGCACGCCGGACCGGCTAAAGCCTCGACCTCCAGATCCGTAGGGTCCGCTGTGCGGACCAACCGCCATGCCGTCAGCGGCGTTGATCATAACTCCGCCCACCCAGCCTCTCGTGACACCGCTCCAGCGGTGTTACGCATGTGTTGGGCGCTGTGCGTCCCGAGCCCATCGGCCGGGATGACGATCAACCTAAACCCGGGAATTGCTCACGCCAAGGCGCCAAGCTCGCCAAGCAATACAATCGGGTAGAGCCACTATCCAGACCACCCTCCGGGTGACTGGCGCAACGCTGATAACGCACTGAAAAGCCTTGGCGAGCTTGGCGCCTTGGCGTGACAACTGCGCTTTCTAGGATCAAGACCCCGGGCCAATCACCGCTCGGGATGGGTGGCGATGTACTCCCAAGCTCGAATGGCCTTCCAGCGTTCAAAGGGGGGCTTAACGCCTGATTTGTTAAGCTTCTTAACAAACCTGCCCCAGAAGAGACGAATTTTTCGTCGCGGCTTGACAGAGCGTTTTTCATGGTTTAAGGTCGCTTGAAACTGTCCGCGGTCGTTACGGTGACAATTTACTAGTACCGCAGGATGAAAATCCTAATACCGTTTCTGAAGAGCGCGTTGTAAGATGCAAACTTCGTGATCTACTCTGGTTTTTTCGATGCCCTTGCTTCGTCCTGCGCCTGTCCTCGTAACCGATCGCGAGCGTCAAC
>NZ_CAJAXH010000091.1 GCF_903946935.1 uncultured Thiodictyon sp. | reverse complement strand
GACTCCGGTCGCCCTACGGGCTCCCTACGTCTGGCCCGCCGACCCGGCGGCCCCTCCCCTGCATCTCGCCCCCTGCCCCCGCCAACAGGGGACATCTCTACTTTGCGGAATAGGGGACATTTCTACTTTGGGTTGACAGGGTGCGCGACGAGGGCGCCGCCGTTCCAACCAGCGCGTGGGTAGTGCGTGGGTGACGCCGGAGCCGGTGTCATTGGATGGGCTATTGGGGCGCGCCGACCAGGCCCTGTATGAAGCCAAGCGCGGGGGGCGAAATCGGGGCGCGCTGGATGAATCTGTTTGGGCACTCGAATGATGAGTGACCTTGATGGCCCGTCGTTCGGCCTGGCGGGTGTCGAGCGGCTTCAGTCATTTGTGATAAACTTGCCCGCGGTTAGGAAAAGGTGGGCGTCGGTGCCTGTCTTGCAAACGCGGGGCGGGGTCGCACTTGGGGCATTGCTGTTTGGAGGTCTCATGAACACAAGTCGATGTGTCGTTGCTTGTCTGGCCGGGTCGTTGTTCGCGCTGCCGTGCTATGGAGAAGGGATGCGACCGGAACAAGAAGGTATGCCACAGGAACAAATCGAGAACTTCTTAAGCGGCATTCCTGAATTTGGGGCGGGAGCGGCCCGCGCGGCCATGATCGAACAGTACTGGCGAGAGGTTGAGGCGGCGCACGTTCCGCGTAGGGTACCAAGAGTCGCTGCGGCTCAGTCGCCATCGCCGCCGCCGTCCTCACCGGAGCCGCAACGCGACTACTGCCCCGACGGCTCCTACCGCTCTTCGCCGGGAAGTCCATGTCCGGTTCCACGGGAGCAACCGCACGGCCACTGTCCGGACGGATCGGACCTTTCATATTTGCCATGTTCGCTTCATAAGAAACCGCACTGACGTTGATTGTTAACCTGGCCGTTAGTGCTGAAAAAAGCGCTTGCCGTTAGTCGATCGGTCAGGGCCGACGCTTGACCCTTCCCCCCGGCGCGGTCTGCGCTGCCGCGTTGGACAGCATCTCGGCGGCGTGGTCGCGCGTGCGCTGCGTGATCTCGGTGCCACCCAACATGCGGGCGATCTCATCCTCCCGACTCGCCGCGTCCAAGGGCTCCACCCGGGTGTGGGTGGCGCCGTCCAGGGTCTCTTTACGCACCCGCAGTTGCTGATGGGCCTGGGCGGCGACCTGGGGCAGGTGGGTGACACAGAGCACCTGGCGGGCGGCGCCCAGGCGGCGCAGTTGCCGCCCGACGATCTCGGCGACCCCGCCGCCGATGCCGACGTCGACCTCGTCGAAGACCAGGGTGGGGACGGCGCCGACCTGCGCGGTGGCGACCTGGATGCCGAGGCTGATGCGGGATAACTCACCCCCGGAGGCGACCCGCGCCAGGGGTTGCAGCGGCTGACCTGGGTTGGCGCTCACCATGAACTCCACGCGCTCAAAGCCGCCGGCCCCGGCGGCCTCCGGCGGGAAGGGTTCCAGTTGGATGGCGAAGTGCCCGCCGGCCATGCCGAGCTGTTGCATGGCCGCCGTGACGGTCTCGCCGAGCCGGGCGGCGGCGGCCGCGCGGGCCGCGGTGAGTGCTGCGGCCTGGGTGCCGAACAGGTCCCAGGCGGCATCGCGGCGGGTGTGCAGTTCCTCCAGGCTCTGATCGGCCGTTTCCAGGGCACGCAGTTCCGCTTGGCGGGTGTCGAGCAACGCCGTCAACTGGCCGGGGATGCAGCGGTATTTGCGGGCCAGGTCGTGGACCTGGGCGAGGCGGGCATCCACGGTTGCCAGGGCGGCCGGGTCCAGGTCGAGTCCGTCCAGGTAGTGGCGCAGCGCCGAGGCCGCCTCGTGGGCGTGGATCGCGGCGGTTTCGAGCAACTCCCGGGGTTCGGCAAGCGCTGGGTCGATGGCCGCCAATTCAGCCAGCTCCACCCCGGCGGTACGCAACTGGTCCTCAATGGCGGGCTCGGACTCGGCCAGTTGCACGAGTACCCGGGCCGCGGTCTCTTGCAGTCGTCCCAGATTGCTCAGGCGCCGCTGTTCCTGGTCGAGGGTGCTGAGTTCGTCGGGCCGCAGGGCCAGCGCGGCGAGTTCCTCCACCTGGAAGCGCAGCAGGTCCAGGCGCTCGGCGCGCTCGGTCCGGGCCGTTTCCAGTTCCGTGAGCCGCCGGTCCAGGCCGCGGTAGTCGCGAAAGGCCGTTGCGACCGCGGCGGCCAGGGTCGTATGGCCGCCGTAGGCGTCCAGCAGGGCGCGCTGGTCATTGGGGCGCAGCAGCGATTGGTGGGCGTGCTGGCCGTGGATGTCCACCAGCAGGTCGCCCAACTCCTTGAGCTGGGAGCCGCTGGCCGCTCGGCCGTTGACGAAGGCGCGGGAGCGGCCGGTGCGCACGATGAGCCGTCGCACGATGCAGTCGTCCCCATCGTCCAGGGCCTGTGCGGCGAGCCAGTCGCGGGCGCCGCCGCAGTGGGTCAGATCGAAGCTGGCCACCACCTCGGCGCGCTCCTGACCGGCGCGGATGGCGGTGGCGTCGGCCTTGTCCCCCAGGGCGAGCCCCAAGGCATCGACCAGGATGGACTTGCCGGCCCCGGTCTCGCCGGTGAGGGCGGTGAGGCCGCCGGCACAGTCGAGCTCCAGGCGGCTGACGATCGCCAGGTCTTGGATGAGGATATGCGTCAGCATGGCGTGTCGGCGTGGGTGTGTCCGCCCCAGCCCAATTTGGCGCGGAGGATCTGGTAGTGGTTGTGGCCTTTCGGGTGGAGCAGACAGGCGTTGTCCGGGTGGCGGGCGACGCGTACCAGGGATTCGCGCGGCAGCGGCACCGCGGTCTGACCATCGCAGGTGATGCGTGCCTGCCCATGGTCATGGCCGCAGACCCGGACCTCGATGCGGCTGGCGCCCGGCACCACCAGGGGGCGGTTGCTCAGGTCATGGGGGCAGATCGGGACCAGCAGGATGGCGTCGAGGGCCGGGTCCACCAGGGGGCCGCCGCCGGAGAGCGCGTAGGCGGTGGAACCGGTCGGGGTGCTGATGATCAGTCCGTCCGAGCGTTGGGCACTGACGAAGACCCCGTCGATCGAGACCTCGAAATGGATCATGCGTGCCGTGTTCCATTTGTGGATCACGACATCGTTCAGGGCGGCATAGGCACGCCCCTCCGCCGGATCGCCGATGACCGAGGCGGTGAGCAGTGCCCGATAGTCGGCGTCGAACTCGCCCTCCAGGATGGCGTCCAGCACGGGTTCCATCTCCGCCGGGGATACGTCCACCAGGAAGCCGAGCCGACCGACGTTGATGCCCACGAGCGGCACCCGGCTGCCGGCCAGCGCGCGGGCGGCGTGCAGCAGGGTGCCGTCACCCCCGACTACCACCACCAGGTCGCAGCGCGCCCCCAACACCGCCACCGGGACGGCGTCCTCGGGTTTGAGGCCGAGCCCGCGGGCGCTTTCGCTGTCGAGCAGGTATTGGCAGGAGCGCAGGCGCAGGTACTCGATCAGCCGGCGCAGGATGGATTCAACCTCCGGCGTACCGTTCTGTTTGCCGATAATGCCGAGGGTACGGAATTGCCGCATGGGCTCCCGGTGGCTCCGTGCTAGGGGTGTGGTTTAAGGGTTGTGGACGCGTCTCCCTGAAACGGTAGCATGGGCGGGCAGGCGCGCCAATAGCCCGCGCGGTGTCGGCGCCCGCGGGGGGCGGCGGCGTCGCGGCCTCAGGGCGGAACCGTTCTAGCCAGGACTCTCTGTTGCAACCGGCGGTTGTCCGCAACACTGGACAACGCCAGGTGGCCCGGGTATAAAGCACGTCGGTCCCCTTACTGTCCGAGGCCCCGTGCGTGAACCTTCGTGAGGT
>NZ_CAJAXH010000090.1 GCF_903946935.1 uncultured Thiodictyon sp. | reverse complement strand
CGGCAGAGCAGTAATCGCTCCAAGCCCTGTCAGGGGCTTGTCGATGCGGCTCGTTATGCGACTCTATGACGCCCTACATGTCGTCATAACATCATGTAATTTATAAATATGCCGACCTACTGAGATCCCAAAGAGCCCAAAACATATCAGCCTCGACGGTTGTCTCGTGAGCGGCATCGGGGTAGGGGTGTAGTTGCGGTGAGGAACGAACGGCACCCGCGGGCGGCTTGGGGGTAGACCCGGAGGCCGAAGGTAAGGAGGGGGAAATCTGCTGGACCACGTGTGTTCGGCGCACAGCGCCAGGATACATGCGTGACACCGCGCAGCGGTGTCACGAGAAGTTGTTTCACAAAGCAAAACGGCCCGCCGGCCGGCCCCCAGCGGGGGCCGGCCGGCGGGCCGTTTTGCTTACGCCACGTCCTTCGCCGTCTCCGCATACTCCTCGATCTGATCAAAGTTCAGATACCGATACACGCTGTCCTTGTCCGAATCGATGATGCCCATCTCGGCCTGATACTCGGCCACCGTGGGAATCCGCCCCAGCTTGGAGGCAATGGCCGCCAGCTCGGCCGAGGCGAGATACACGTTGGTGTTCTTGCCCAGGCGGTTGGGGAAGTTGCGGGTGCTGGTGGAGACCACGGTGGCGCCTTCGCGCACCTGCGCCTGGTTGCCCATGCACAGGCTGCAACCGGGCATCTCGGTGCGGGCACCGGCGACGCCGAAGGTGAAGTAGTGACCCTCCTTCACCAACTGGCTCTGGTCCATCTTGGTCGGCGGCGTCACCCACAGCTTGGTCGGCAGGTCGCGCTTGCCATCGAGCAGCTTGGCCGCCGCGCGGAAGTGGCCGATGTTGGTCATGCAGGAGCCGATGAAGACCTCGTCAATCTTGGTGCCGGCAACCGCCGACAGCGGCTTGGCGTCGTCCGGGTCATTCGGGCAGCAGAGCACCGGTTCCTTCAGCTCATTGAGATTGATCTCGATCACGGCCGCGTAGTCGGCGTCCTTATCCGCTTCCAGCAGGTTGGGGTTGGCCAGCCAGGCCTCCATGGCATTGATGCGGCGCTCCAGGGTGCGTGCGTCCTGGTAGCCGTCGGCGATCATGTTCTTCATCAGCACGATGTTGCTGTTCAGGTACTCGATGATCGGGGCCTGGTTCAGCTTGATGGTGCAGCCGGCGGCGGAGCGTTCGGCGCTGGCATCGGAGAGCTCAAAGGCCTGTTCCACTTTCAGATCCGGCAGACCCTCGATCTCCAGGATGCGCCCGGAGAAGGCGTTGACCTTGCCGGCCTTGGCGACCGTCAAGAGCCCCGCCTTGATGGCATACATCGGGATGGCGTGGACCAGGTCGCGCAGCGTGACGCCCGGCTGCATGGCGCCCTTGAAGCGCACCAGGACGGACTCGGGCATGTCCAGCGGCATGACGCCGGTGGCGGCGCCGAAGGCCACCAGACCGGAGCCGGCCGGGAAGCTGATGCCGATCGGGAAGCGCGTGTGGCTGTCGCCGCCGGTGCCGACGGTGTCGGGCAGCAGCAGGCGGTTGAGCCAGGAGTGGATGATGCCGTCGCCGGGGCGCAGGGCGACGCCGCCGCGGTTGCTGATGAAGGCCGGCAGTTCGCGGTGGGTCTTCACATCGACCGGCTTGGGGTAGGCGGCGGTGTGGCAGAAGGACTGCATCACCAGATCCGCGCTGAAGCCCAGGCAGGCCAGGTCCTTCAACTCGTCGCGGGTCATCGGGCCGGTGGTGTCCTGGCTGCCGACGGTGGTCATCCTGGGTTCGCAGTAGGTGCCCGGGCGCACGCCCGTGCCCTCGGGCAGGCCGCAGGCGCGCCCGACCATCTTCTGTGCCAGGGTGAAGCCGTGGCCGGTGTCTGCCGGGATGGCGGGCAGACGGAAGGTGGTGGCGGCGGGCAGGCCCAGGAAGTCGCGCGCCCGGGCGGTGAGTCCGCGGCCGATGATCAGGTTGATACGGCCACCGGCCCGCACCTCGTCCAGGATCACGTCGCTCTTGAGCGCAAACTCGGCCACGGTGACGCCGTTCTTCACCACCTGACCCTCGTAGGGCAGGATGTCGACCACGTCGCCCATCTCCAGTCTGGACACGTCCAGCTCGATCGGCAGCGAGCCCGAGTCTTCCTGGGTGTTGAAGAAGATCGGGGCGATCTTGCCGCCCAGGGTCACGCCGCCGAAGCGCTTGTTGGGCACAAAGGGGATGTCCTGGCCGGTAGCCCAGACCACGCTGTTGGTCGCGCTCTTACGGCTGGAGCCGGTGCCGACTACGTCGCCGACATAGGCGACCAGGTGGCCCAACTTCTTTAAGTCTTCGATGAACGCGATGGGGCCGCGCTTGCCGTCCTCCTCCGGCTTGAAGGCCGCGTCGGTGCGGGTCATCTTGAGCATCGCCAGATAATGCAGCGGGATGTCCGGGCGGCTCCAGGCGTCGGGCGCCGGGGAGAGGTCGTCGGTGTTGGTCTCCCCTGGCACCTTAAAGACGGTGACGGTGATGGACTTAGGCACCTCGGGGCGGCTGGTGAACCACTCGGCCTCGGCCCAGCTCTGGATGACTTCCTTCGCCTTGGCGTTGCCGGCCTTGGCCTTGTCCGCCACGTCGTTGAAGAAGTCGAACATCAGCAGCGTCTTCTTCAGGCCCTCGGCGGCGACGGCGGAGACTTCCGCGTCATCCAGCAGTTCGATCAGCGGATGGACGTTGTAGCCGCCCACCATGGTGCCCAAGAGTTCGGTGGCCTTGGTCTTGTCGATCAGGCGGACCTGGAGGTCGCCGTGCGCCACCGCGGCCAGGAAGCTGGCCTTGACCTTGGCCGCGTCGTCCACGCCCGGGGGCACCCGGTGGGTCAGGAGATCCAGCAGGAAGGCGTCCTCACCGGCTGGCGGGTTCTTGATCAGCTCGATCAGGTCGGCGGTCTGCTGGGCGGTCAGCGGCAGCGGCGGGATGCCGAGCGCGGTGCGCTCGGCCGCATGTTGGAGATAGGCTTGCAACATCTCGGGGACTCCTGTGGAACAATGTGCGGAAGGGCAGTGGCGGGTGGGTGCGCAGGACCGCGGTTGGAAGGTCTGCCGGCCAATCGGCCATTTTATGCCTTCTGGATAATCGCCGCCCAATTCTCAACCTTTCTGAATCCGCAGCTGGCGCGGGACCGGTCGAGGCTCGCGAGGTGTCGAAATAGTTACAAACGGGATCTGATAAGTTTACAATCGGCGCATCTAAGTGACCTGAAGGTGGACCCGGTGGTCATCGGCAAGACGAAAAAATCGCAGGTCATTCGACGCCACCTGCTCGATGTCGTCCGATCCGGGCGGGCGGACATCGTCGCTGACGCCTGCGAGCTCTTCGGCGTCACCCGCCAAGCCGTCCACCGACACTTGGCCCATCTGACCCGGGAGGGCTTCCTGGAGGCCCTTGGCACGACGCGCGGTCGCACCTATCGGCTCGGTCCTAACCGGCAACAATCCGGTGTCTACACCCTAGGGGCCATCGCTGAGGATCGCGTGTACGCCAGCGACTTCGCCTATATCGTTGACGGGCTGTCGAAGAACGTCCAGGGCATCTGGCATTACGGTTTTACCGAGATGCTGAACAATGCCATCGACCATTCCAGCGGGAGCCAGGTCGAGATCACAGCACATCGCGGTGACGAACGGCTGGTGCTGGACATTTGGGATGATGGTGAGGGCATCTTCAGGCGTATCGCACGCTTGATGGACCTCGGCGACCCGCGGGAAGCGATCCTGGAGTTGAGTAAAGGCAAGCTCACGACTGATCCGGCGAACCATACTGGTGAGGGGATCTTTTTTACGTCAAGGGCCTTCGATTTCTTCTTGATCGCCTCCGGCGAATTAGTCTTTAGCCATGACGATGAATGCAAACCGGAGCTTCTTGGTCATCTCGATAATGAGATTGGTGGGACCAGGGTGATGATGATGTTTTCGCCAGCGACGGAACGTACCCTGGCCTCGGTCTTCGACGAATACACCGACGCAGACACGTTTGATTTCTCAAAGACCGTTGTGCCGGTTCGTTTGGCGCTCTACGAGGGGGTTGCGCTCGTCTCTCGGTCCCAGGCGAAGCGCATCATGAATCGCATTGAGCGTTTCACCAACGTCGTGCTGGATTTCGAGGGGGTTGACACGGTTGGACGCTCATTCGTGGATGAGATCTTCCGCGTCTTTGCACGCAACCACCCTGAGATCACGATCATCCCCGTCAACATGAACGCGGAAGTGCAAAAGGAAGTGGCGCGCGTGGCCGGTTCGGGTGCCGGGGCGCCGGTGTGAATTCGCTATCCGCACGCGTGTTGCTCCTGCTGCTGGGCGCCACGATTGCCGCCAGCGCGGCCGACGGCGTCGACCCGCTGTCGGTGATCGCCTTCGACCTGAGTCGTCTGGATGCCGCCGGGCTCCAGGGGCCGCCGGACGGTCAACGGGCGCTGGACTACGAGTTCTGCATCCCACAGGGTGAAGTGCCACAGCGTCAGGTGGCGGCGATCGACCCCAGCGCCCGCTTTCAACCGGGCAGCCGCGGGCGGATCGGCTGCGGACCCGCGCAGGTGCTGGTGCTCGGCAACACCCATCAGCCTGGTTATCGGCAGGTCCTATTGCGGCTGGCCGGCCTGCCCTTTGTGGTGCGCATCGCGCAGGCGATGTTTGAGTGAGTGCCCGGGGCGCGCGCGAAGACGCGCAGAACACGGCGCAGAATCGCGGGTAAAATGGGCGCGTAAACTGCGCGTCTTCGCGTGACAACGGCACTTTTCAGGATGACCACTCCCGAGTCGACCCCCCATCCGGATTCACCCCCCCCGCAGCCCGCGCTCTGGCGCCCCCGGCACTGGCCGAGTTGGTTCGTCGTGGGCATCGCCTATGCCTTGGGCCGGCTGCCATTTCCGCTCCTGTGGGCCTTGGGTCAGGGGCTTGGGCGGCTCGGCTACCACCTGGCACCGGATCGGCGTGAAGTCGCCCGCCGCAACCTAGCCGCCTGTCTACCCGACACGCCGACCGCGCAGCGCGAGCGGATCCTGCGCGCCCACTTCGGCTGGCTGGGGGTGGCCTCGCTGACGCAGAGCGTGGTCTGGGGGGCCTCGCGGGCGCGCCTCAAGCGCCTGGTGCGTATCCGCAATCGAGAGTTTATCGACTCCTGCATCGCCGCCGGCCGGCCGGTGATCGTCCTGGTGCCGCACTTCGTGGGGCTGGAACTGGGGGGCGCGGCCTTCACCGGGCTGGTCCACGCCGGGGTCTATATGTATCAGAAGATCCGCGACCCGGTGGTGGATCTGCAGGTGATGCGGGCGCGCCGTCAGTATGGCAGTGTCTCCATCGAGCGCAGCGACGACCTGCGCGGTCTGATCCGCGAGGTGCGCCGGGGCACGCCCTTCTTTTACCTGCCGGACCAGGACGGCGGGCGCCGTGGTATCTTCGTCCCATTTTGCGGCGTGCCGGCCTCCACCGTCCCCATGCTCGGGCGCTTCGCGGCCATGGCGGGGGCCGTGGTGATCCCGACCTTCGCCCGCTATCTGCCTTGGGGTCGGGGGCTGGAGCTGGACTTCGACCCGCCGCTCGAGCCCTTTCCGACCGGGGATCGGGCGGCCGATTCGTCCCTGATGAACCGGGCGATTGAGACGCGCATCCGTACCATGCCGGAGCAATATTTTTGGGTCCATCGCCGCTTTAAGACCCGCCCGCCGGGCGAGCCGCCCTTTTACCCGCCGAAACGGCGCCGCCGCTGAGTGGACACCGGCGGCTGGCAGGTGCGTCGGGCGGTTGCCACTCAACTCGGTTGATCAATGATGCGCTTGAGTCTTCTCCTGTTGTCATTGTGCTGCTCCGTGAGTGCCTGGGGTGCCCAGGCGTTGCAGCCGGTGCGGTTGCAGCTCAAGTGGACTCACCAGTTTCAGTTTGCCGGGTACTATGCCGCGCAGGCACAGGGCTTTTATCGCGAGGCGGGGCTGGAGGTCAGCTTGCTGGAGGCGCGCCCCGGGCAGGACCCGGTGGCGACCGTGTTGAACGGCCAGGCCGAGTTCGGCGTCGGCACCTCCGATCTGCTCCTGCACCGCGCCCGCGGTCAGCCGGTGGTCGTGCTGGCCGTGATTTTTCAGCATTCACCGCTGGCATTGATGGCCCTGGAGCGATCGGGCATCCGCAATATCCACGAGGTCGCCGGCCGGCGTCTGATGATCGAGGACAACTCGGCCGAGTTATTTGCCTATCTGGAGCGCGAGGGCATCCCCCGCGGCAGTCTCAACCTCGTCCCCCACAGCTTCGGGACTGCCGAGTTGTCCGCCGGGACGGTCGATGCCCAGTCGGTTTATATTACCGACGAGCCCTTCGTGTTCGCGCAGGCCGGGGTCAATTTTTCGCTCTTCACCCCGCGTTCCGGGGGGATCGACTTCTACGGCGACAATCTGTTTACCACCGAGTCCTATCTGCGCACCCACCCGGCGGTGGTGGAGGCCTTCCGCGAGGCCAGTCTGCGCGGCTGGGTCTATGCCATGGGGCATCCGACCGAGATCGTCGACCTCATCATTCAGCGCTATTCCCAGCGCAAGACCCGTGAGCAGTTGCTCTACGAATATGAGCAGATGCGCCCACTGCTGCGCAATGAACTGATCGCCGTCGGCTATATGTATCCCGGGCGTTGGCGCCATATCGCGGACGTCTATGCCGAGCAGGGCATGCTGCCGGCCGGCATTGCGCTCACCGGCTTCCTGTACGATCCGCAGCGCCTGCACATCCCGCCGTGGGTCTATTGGTGGGTGGGCGGGGCGCTGCTGCTCACCCTGTCAGCCGGGTCGATCTCGCTCTATATTCTGCGCATTGATCGCCGCTTGTCGCTCGAAATGGAGCGACGCCGGCAGACCGAGTGGTCACTCAAGGCCAGTCAGCAGCACTATCAACTCATCTATGAGACCGCCCCGTTGGCACTCATCCTGTTCGATCGCGAGCATCGCGTCATCGACTGGAATCGTGCGGCGGAGCGGATCTTCGGGTGGCCGCGGATCGAGATGTTGGGGGTCGGGCTGGAGCGGATGGTGCCGGCGGCCGACCTGGACTATGTCGCCAAGGTGATGGAGCAGGCGTGGGAGGGCGGCCTGGTAGGCGGTGTCAATCGCAACCTGACCCGTGACGGCCGGACCATTCTGTGCCGCTGGAGCAATGTCCTGCAGCGCGATGGTCATGGCGAGCCCGGCGCCGTGCTGTCACTGGCGCAGGACATTACCGAGGCCGAGCGGATCCGCGCCGACCTGGAGGCGGCGAATCAGGCCCTGCACACCCAGATCAGGCAGATCGAGGGTCTGCAGGAGGACCTGCGCGAACAGGCCAGGCGTGACCCGCTGACCGGTCTCTACAATCGCCGCTATCTCGAGCTGGTCCTGCAGCGTGAATTGACTCAATCGCGTGATCAACCCCTGAGCCTGGTGATGATCGATATCGATCGGTTCAAGGAGGTCAACGATACCCTGGGGCACCAGGCCGGCGATCAGGTCTTGACGGCCTTGGCGCGGATCCTGACCTCCACCACCCGTGCCAGCGACATCGCCTGTCGCTTTGGTGGGGAGGAGTTCACCGTGGTCCTGCCCGGGGCGGCCCTGGAGGTTGCTTACGCGCACGCGGAGTCCTGGCGCAAGGCATTCTCCGAGTTGCTTATTCAAGCCGACACGGGGGAAGTGCGCAGGACCCTGTCGGCGGGCGTGGCCGCCTGGCCGGCCCACGCCGCCGAGCCCGGGGGACTCCTCGGCGCGGCCGACCGGGCGCTCTATGCCGCTAAGGCGGCGGGGCGCAATCGGACCATCGTGGCGCCGATCGCCGATCCCGCAGCGGCAAGCGCCTTGTCCTAGAGCCAAGAACGGCTCACGCCAAGGCGCCAAGCTCGCCAAGAAATACAAGAGGGCAGATGAAGTATCCAGATCATTCGCCGGGTGAATGGCACAGCGGCCTTGATCATCGTCCCGGCCAACGGGGATCACTCCGTAACTGGAGGTCGAGGCTTTAGCCGGCACAGCGCTAATGACACACTGAAAAACTTGGCGAGCTTGGCGCCTTGGCGTGACCAATTCTTTTTCCCGGTGGCTCCTTGGACTCAGGTGCCCAGCCGCACAACGCTCAATGAATAGGCGGGGATGGTGACCGGCAGCGCCGGTGCTGTCAGGCTTACCGGCCCCTGATTGACGACCGGGCGGCCCAATTCGCCCGCCGGATGCCATTGATATTGGGTGCGGGAGAATTGGGTTAGGGCTACCGGCCCGGGTGCCGGGGTGGGGCCGTCCGGTGCCAAAAACTCGACTGCCAGGTCATAGGCGTTGGTCGGGTCCTTGTTGATGACCAGGATGCTCAAGGTGCCGTCGGGGAGTCTTAGGGCAAAGGCACTCACGCGCGGCAGGCCAAAGACCGTGCCGCCGGTGACAGCGATCGGCAGGAGTTGATGGGGCGCGCCGGGTGGGCCGACCCAGTCCTGATTGATCAGCCGCGCCCCGTGATAGGTCGCGGTGGCGGAGCGGATGTTCATCTGCGCGTCGGCGAGGAACAAGGCATTGTTTCCCCAGGAGTTGCAATTGAGTTCATCCATGAGCTCGGCGGGCTCCAGTCCGTACAGATAGACCCGCGCGGCCCCCTCCTGCAAGGCGAGGCCCACCGTCTCCGCGTTCAACAGCGCGCCTTCGATGTCGACCTCGGCCCGGCAGCCGAAGGCGGAGTAGCCATATTCGGTGATCATCCAGGGGAGTGCGCGTGGTACCCCATCGGCGCGCAGCCCATCAAGCACTGATTTGAGAATACGCGGGTGCATGGCCAATTGCAGCGATGCCTCCCCGCAGCAGTCGTCGAAGGGATACCATTCGAAGGTGAAAAAATTGAAGTCGTTCTCCCGTCCGCGCGCACGCAGATACTCCATAAATCGGGTCATCCAGGGCCGCTTCTCATCATTGATCGGCCAGGAGCGATAGCCGTCGATGGCGGTCTGAAACCCGGGGCCGCCAAGCTGCAATGCGGGGTCGATCCGGTGCAGGGCGGTGGCGACCTGGAGGTAGAGTGCGCCATAGTCCTCCGGGGTGGCGTATTGCCCGTCGGGTTCCTCGCCCATTTCGATCTGCAGGACCGGATGCCCCTGACGCTTGAGATAGGCGATGATCGCCGCCGCATTCTCCGGGGTGTCATAGAGTAGTGGCACCGGGATGAGCGGCGCACCGGTGCCGGCCAGTCCGCTGGCATAAAAGGCGTCGAGCCCCGGTTGTTCCGTATCGGGGTCGCGGTCCTTGGCGGTGTGCCAGGGATCGGTCGATGAGACGAACATCGCGGTCTGCCGATGCGCGTCCTTGGCGTGGGTGATGCGGTCCTGGAAGACGCCGTTCTCGTCCATGACGCCAACGCCCAGCTCCCGGATGGCATAGCCGATGGAGTCGCGGATATCGGAGGTCGCCGGTGCCGCGTCGCCCGCATGCTGCAACAGGAGCAGACGCGCGAAACGCGCCGTGATCGGCGCGGCGGCCAGGCGGCGGGTCTCGGTGCCGCCCTGGCCGTCCGCGATCACCCCTTGTGGAAAGGCGGCCCAGGCGTTGCAGATGCGATTCTCGATGTAATCGGCGTGGAGATTGGTACAGTATTCCATCCGCCAGGCGCGGGCGTGCGGTTGTCCCCAGTGGATACGCACCGCATCGATCGGCAGCGGTTCTTTCAGGTCGACGACCACCCATTGCGGGTGGCGCGCGTTGTCCTCGTGGGTAAAGTGCTGGTCGAGATAGGGATTGGACTTCCAGAAGCTCGCCGGGTCGCCATCGTCCAGGCGCGAATAGCCGTCATTGTTGGCCTGATCGCCGCTCGTGCCGCGCCGCGGTAAGCGATAGCCGTAGGAGACCGCAATGGGTCGCCCCGGTGTGGTGTCGGATAACCAATAGCCTGACTTGCCATCGGCACCGCTGAAGCGCCCGGCCGGATTCCAGTGCCAGGCCTCCACCGCGAGTTCCGTGCGCAAGCGATAGCTGAACGGCCCGAAGCCCACCTCCTTCATCCGCGCCAGATTGGCACCACGCAACAGCCGCCGGGTCACGCCCGCCTCGTGGCCGTCGATGCCCGCGCCGAAGGTGTCCGCGGGGACAAAGGTCGTGAGCGGCTGGGCGTTCGGGTCGAGCGTGATGGTCACGGTCTCGTTCGCGGTGGCCGTCGGCAGCCAGGCGGCGAGTGCGATCAACAGGAATCGGCCGGAGTGTGTCATTGGATCATGGCGATTGGCGTGCGGTGCGGGTTCATGGCCGCTCCAGGGTGAATGTTCAGGGTCCCGGCGCCTCCAGCCACCGCGGCGACGGCCAGGGTGCAGAGTGTAACCGGGGCGCCACCGCAGCGTGGCGATTGCGTCCGTCAGTCTGTTGCATATCGGGCAACAGAGATTTTCGTAATCCGGCACTGTCTTTTTTCCGATCGACGGCTCAGATTGGGACTCAGGCCAACCAGACACGGGCGTCCCCATGCAACCGCTCCACCCAGTCCTCTTCGTCTCCCACGGCGCGCCCGATCTCCTGCTGGACCCCGGCGCCACCGGACAACGCTGGTCCGAACTCGGGGCCGCACTGCCGCGCCCGAGTGCCATCCTCGCGGTCTCCGCACATTGGGAGTCCGCCGTCCCGACCGTGAGCCGGGCGACGGCACCGCAGACCATTCACGACTTCGGCGGTTTTCCGCGCGCGCTTTACTCGCTGCGTTATGACGCACCGGGCGCACCGACGCTGGCGGACCGCGTGGCGGGGTTGCTCGGGGCGGCGGGAATCCCGGTGTCGGTGGACCCGACCCGCGGCCTCGACCACGGCGCCTGGGCGCCGCTGCGCCTGCTCTATCCGGCGGCCGACATCCCAGTGACCCAACTGGCGATCCAGCCCCAGGCCGGCCCGCGCTGGCATCTGCGCCTGGGCGAGGCGCTGCAACCCCTGCGTGAAGAGGGCGTCCTGATCCTCGCCTCCGGTGCCGTCACCCACAATTTCGCCTGGCTGACGGTCGGTGCGACGCAACCCTATCCCGCTGCCGCGGCCTTTGCCGATTGGCTCGCCGACCGACTCGCCGCTCCCGGATCTGAAAACCTGATCGACTACCGCCGCACCGCGCCCCAGGGCGCTGCCGCCCACCCAACGGAAGAGCACCTGCTGCCCTTATTCGTGGCCCGGGGTGCAGGCGGGCCGGGGGCGCCGCAACGCTTCGCCCCCGGATTCATCGATGGCGGGCTCGCGATGGATGCCTATCTCTGGCCGGGCGGCATGGCCGTTAGCCGCCCGGCCGGCGGCATTTGACCCGGCATTCCCGGTAGCGATTAGTGCAGTAACCGTAGAGGTTCTCGCTGCACGACCACCAAGGGTAGCCGCATTGCGGCTGGTCGGATGAGTTGCACCAGAGGTAATCGCGCTGGGCGGTGCTGTAACCGGCCTGGCACTGCTGGTAATCCCAACGGGCGTCGTCGTCGCAGTGCTCCTTGGTCGCCCGGCACTGGCTGAGGCAGGTGATCTCACGGGCCTGCTCGGCCAGTTGCTGGCTGCGCTGGGCGAATTGGGTACACCCCGCCAGTGTGAGCAGCAGGACTGCCGCGACGGCGATCCCGCCGGTGGCCGCGCGGCGCCGCGGCGCAGCGGGATCCGGTCTTTGGGTGCGGTGGGTTGGACTCATCTGGACGATCCCGCCTAAGATAGGTAACGAACGACAGGGGCGGTCGCGCCCCAGCGGTTGCCACTTTAGCCCGAACGCCGGGTCCGTGCATCCCTTAAGCGACCCGCGGCGCCGGGGCTGGCTCCGTCGGATCGCGGGCCGCCCCGCGGCGCGCGGCATCACACGCCGCCGCCGCAAACGGGTACACTGGCGCCGTCTGCGCCTGGGCGGTCGCGCCGTCGCGCGGCGCCTGACCGCGATCCCCGGGAGCGGTGCGACAGACTGGGGGCCATCCGTTGAGAGCAACATCCATGCAGAAACCCGTCCTGGTTACCGCGTGCCTGACCCTGACCGCCCTTCTGGGTGGTTGTGGGTCCGCCCTGCCCGGCCATATCGGGGGGATCGTGACCTACGTCTCGCCCGACGATTATGCCGAGCGGCTCTGCCGCGGCGTGGACATGGAGAGTTATCCCGCCTGCGCGAGTCAGGTCCTGGACTATTTCGATGTGCCGCTCGCCGAGACCATGCCGCGCGGCCACTCCAGTTCGGGGCCCTTTGCCGTGGCCATGGAGGGCGCGCTGTATCTCGGCACCTACCAGTCGAACCTATTCGCGGGCCACTTTCGGGTGGTCAGCGGGTCCAATGCCTGTCGGGGGTCTTATAGCATCACACGCGGGTCTCGGGCCCCGCTCTACGACGTCTATTGCGAGGACGGTCGCGCCGGCTGGGCCGAGACCATCCGCGATCAGACCGGGGCCAACGGCATCGGCCAACTGACCCTGAGCGACGGCACCAAGGGCGACATCGTCTTCGGCTATCTGCCGCTCGGCCGCGCCAAGCCCTATCCGTGGGGAGATGTCTGGACGCCGAAGGCGGGGCCTCAGACTCCGCCGCAGTCGGACTCTTCATTCCAGTAAAAAAGCTAAGGATCAACTAGAGCAGCCGAAGGCCATTCGGCGCTGCGAGTCGCCCCCTTGTACTCTGCGCCCGGGGTTTCAATATTGGACTACTAAGGGTAAACAACGCAGGGGTTATCGGTGCCACTACAATCGATTGGGGTCGTCGGGGGCGGAATTGGGGGGCTGGCGGCGGCCTGGCTGTTGGATCGACGCTATGACGTGACACTGCTGGAGCGCAACGACTACGTGGGTGGCCACACCAACACCCGGATGGTGGACCACCCGGGCGGGGCCTTTCCGGTAGACACCGGGTTCATGGTCTTCAACGACCGCAACTATCCGCTGCTGTGCGGCCTGTTTGACCATCTGGGGGTGTCCTCCTACCCGACCGATATGTCGTTCGCGGCGAGCATCGACGGGGGGCGGATGGAGTATGCCGGCTCCGACTTCGGCGGCCTCTTCGGCCAGCGCAGTAACCTGTGGAGCCCAGGGTTCCTGTGGATGCTGCTCGACATCGTGCGTTTCAATCGCGCGGCCAAGGCCTATCTGGATCGCCCGCAGACGGATGCCCTGTCGCTGGGTGACTTTTTGGATCGCGGACACTACAGCGCGCGCTTTGCCGACCATTATCTCCTGCCCATGGCCGCGGCCATCTGGTCCTGCCCCACGCGGCAGATGCGCGCCTTCCCGTTCCGCTCCTTCGCCCGCTTTTTCAACAACCACGGGCTGTTGGACCTGGCGGACCGGCCCCAATGGCGCACCGTCAGCGGGGGTAGTCAAAGCTACGTGCAGTGCCTGTTGGGGCAGTTGCGCGGGCGCGTGCGCACCGGTACCGAGGTGCAACGGGTGCGACGTACCGGGGGCGCCGTCGCGGTGGAGACGCTCGCCGGTGAGCGCCTGACCTTCGATGCGGTGGTCCTGGGCTGTCACGGCGACGAGGCCCTGGCCATGATTGCGGACCCGACGCCGCTGGAGTCTGAGCTGCTCGGCTGCTTTCGCACCCAGCCGAACCAAGTCTACCTGCACCGTGATCCGGCCCTGATGCCGCAGCGCCGCCGGGTCTGGTCCTCCTGGAACTATCTGGGCGGGACGCGCCCGGACGAACCAGTCACGTTGACCTATTGGATGAACAGCCTACAGGACCTGCCGAAGGACGACGACGTGTTCGTCAGCCTGAACCCGGCGCAGCCACCCCGCGCCGAGCTCACGATTGCGCAGATGGATTACCGGCACCCGGTGTTCGACGCGGCGGCGGTCGCCGCGCAGGGGCGTATCGGCGAGATCCAGGGCCAGTCCGGTCTGTGGTTCAGCGGCGCCTGGCTGGGCTATGGTTTCCACGAGGACGGGCTGCGCGCCGCGGTCGCGGTGGCCGCGGCCCTGGGGGTGCCGCTGCCCTGGGGCGACGCCGCCGCCCGGGCGGTCCAGTCATGAGCGTGCCCGCTGGACAGCTCCTGTTGGGTGAGGTGATGCACCGGCGCTTCTTTCCGGTGCAGTACCGCTTCGTCTATCGGATTTTCAGCCTGGTGCTGGATCTGGATCGGATCGGCGAACTGGCGCGCACCAGCCGCTGGTTTTCGCACAACCGCTTCAACCTCTTCGCCTTTCATGACCTGGACCACGGCGCCGGCGACGGGACCCCGCTGCGCGACTGGCTCCTGGGCCAGGTGGAGCGCCTGGGGCTGCGGTTGCCGATCGAGCGGATTGACATCCAGTGTATGCCGCGGGTTCTCGGGTATGGCTTCAATCCCATGACCCCCTGGTTCTGTTATGGCCCCACCGGAGACCTGGTGGCGATCCTGTGCGAGGTCCACAACACCTTCGGCGAGCGCCACGGTTACCTGTTGCATCAACAGGGTATGCCCATGCAGTGGCCGGTGCGCCAATCCCGCGCCAAGGGCTTTCATGTCTCGCCCTTTGTCGGGATGCAGGCGGATTACCGTTTCCGCTTCACCAGCGCCGGGGATGAATCGGGCATCGTCATCCACGAATACCAGGACGACCGGCTGATGTTGGTGGCGGTGCAACGCGGCCGCTTGCGTCCATTCACCGACGCCAATCTGTTGCGGGCGGCCCTGTCCTTCCCCTTGCTGACGTTCAAGGTCGTCACCATGATCCACTGGCACGCGCTCAAGATTTGGCTCCGTGGCGCCACCTATTTTCCCAAGCCCACGCCGCCCCGGGAGGAGGTTACCTGATGTCTGCAGAAGAACCGATCGATGCCTTATCCCTGACCGGCGGGGCCGCGCGGCCCGCTGGTCTAGCCAGGGTCTATGCCGCCTTGGGCCGACAACTGCGCTTCGGCACGCTGCTGGTGCGCCTGCCCGACGGCCGGGCGGACCTTTACCGGGGGTCCTGTGCCGGACCGGCGGGCGAGATCGCCATTGACCGGCCCTTGCGCCTGCTCCTGCGGGTCCTGGCCCGGGGCGACATCGGCTTTGCCGAGTCCTACCTGGACGCCGACTGGCGGACCCCCGACTTGCCGGGACTGCTCGATGTGCTCCAGCGCAACGAGCCGCACCTGGGCGCCAAGGGCCTGAGTTGGTCGCGCTGGCTGGACCGCCTCACCCACCGGCTGCGCGACAACCACCGCGCCATGAGCCGGCGCAACATCGCCCGTCACTACGACCTGGGCAATGACTTCTACCGCCTCTGGCTCGACCCGAGCATGACCTATTCGGCGGCCCTGTTCGCGGACCGGGAGACCGAGTCATTGGAGGCCGCCCAAGCGCGCAAATATGAGCGCCTCCTGGACGACCTGGGGGCGCAGCCGGGGCAGCACATCCTGGAGATCGGCTGCGGCTGGGGCGGGCTCGCCCAGGCGGCGGCGCGCCGCGGGCTGCATGTCACCGGCGTGACCCTGTCGCGTGAGCAGTTGGACTATGCCCGGGCGCGCATCGCCGCCGCCGGTTTCAGCGATCGGGTCGACCTGCGGTTGCAGGACTACCGCGACATCGGCGGCCAATTCGATCATTGTGTCTCCATCGAGATGCTGGAGGCGGTCGGCGAGGCCTACTGGCCGACCTACTTCCAGGCCCTGCGCCGGCTGGTGCGTCCGGGCGGGCGCATCAGCCTGCAAGTCATCACCATCAATGAGGACGACTTCCTGCGCTATCGGGGCAGTGCCGACTTCATCCAGCTCTATATCTTCCCCGGCGGCATGTTGCCCTCCCCGGGACGACTCCAGCAGCACGCGCGCGCCGCCGGGCTCATCCATCGCGAGGACCGCTGGTACGGCCCCGACTATGCCGAGACGCTGCGCCGCTGGCGTCGCACCTTCCATGACAAGGCGGAGCAGATCTCAGCGCTGGGCTATGACGCGCGCTTCCGCCGCATGTGGGATTACTACCTGGCCTATTGCGAGGTCGGTTTCGACAACGGCGTGACCGACCTGGTGCAAGCCGTCTATGAGGTCCCGAACGCCGACAGTCCCGCGATCCGCCTGTAGGAGCGGCCCCCGGCCGCGACGCGCCGCCGCGTCGCGGCCGGGGGGCCGCTCCTACGGGCCGAACGTATTCCACTGCTGCAAGATTTGTGGTAATAAGACGCCGGTAACCCTGCCCACCCAAGGAGCATCACCGGCATGACCGACTGGCCACGCGAACGACAGGAACTGCACGCCTATTACGACCGGATGCGCGGTCGGGCGGTGGCCCTGGAGGAGGAACTCAACGCCGCACTCAACAGCCTGGACCTGGTCACGGCCCTGATCCGTGCCCGCCGGGCCTTGGAGGTCATCGTCATCGAGCTGTGCGAGCGCGAATTGAAGCGCGAGCGCGGTACCGAGCCGCTGGCCGGCTTGCTCCCGCGCTTTCGCGACCTGGTGCCCGATGCCGTGCTGGCGGCCATGGGCTATGTGAACCAGCTCGGCAATCTGGGCGCCCACCCCAACAAGCCGATCGCCGACCAGGAGGTCCGACAGGCCTTCGTCGCCCTGGCGGCGGTAGTCGGCTGGTACATCATCGACTACAGGCACGGCTTCGGCGAGGCGCTCGGCCCCGTTGCCCCCGGCGCCGCGCCGCCGCCCGTCATCCCCAACCCCTATCTCGGCCTGGACAGCTTCCAGGAAAAGGACGCGGAGCGCTTCTTCGGGCGCGAGGCGCTGGTGGGACAGGACCTGTGGCCGGACTTCCAGGCACTCATGGCCGGTCCGCCGCGCTTCCTGGCCCTGCTCGGCCCGTCGGGTTCCGGCAAATCCTCGGTGGCGCGCGCCGGGCTGCTGCCGCGGATCAAAGCGGGGATGCCCTGCCGGCTGCTGACCCTCACCCCCACCCATGCCCCGCTCGCCGCCCTGGCCAATGCCCTGGCGCGCCATGCACTGCCCGACGACCCGGCCCCGGCCGGCAAGGCCGAGGAATTCCGCGCCCTGCTGGCGGCCGACGGCCAGGGCTTGAGCCGCATCGCCACCCTGCTGTGGGGACCCGACCGGGTGCCGCTGGTGCTGCTGTTGGACCAGGCCGAAGAACTGTTCAGCCTGTGCCCGGACGCCGCCGAGCAGGGCCGCTTTCTCGATAACCTGCTGGCCGCCGTCAATGACCCCACGCCCCACCTCTATCTGCTGCTGACCCTGCGCAGCGACTTTCTGGGCGAGACCCAGCGTTTCCCCGCCTTCAACACCCTGCTCACCGGTCATGAGCGCATCGTCCCGGTGCTGGACGAGGCCGGGCTGCGCCTGGCCATCGCCGAGCCGGCGCGCCTGGCCGGCCAACCGCTGGACGCGGCGGCGGTGCAACTGCTGCTGGAGCAGAGCGCCGACCGACCGGGTGCCCTGCCGCTGCTGCAATATGCACTCACTGAGGTCTGGCGCGGGCTCCAGACCGGCCAATCGGCCGCTCAGACCCTGAACGCCTGCGGCGGGGTGGGCGGGGCCTTGGCCGGGCGCGCCCAGCAGGTCTATACCGCACTCACCCCGGCCGCCCAGGCGGTGGCCCGCCGCTGCCTGCTGCGGCTGGTACAACTCGGCGAGGGCGGGCCCGACACCCGCCGACGGGTCGCGCTGGATGACCTCTTGGCCGAGGACGAGACGCGGGCCGACCTGCTCGCTACGCTGCGCCGCTTTGCCGCCGCGGATGCCCGCTTCCTCACCGTCTGGCGGGGCGACGACGGCCGCGAGCAGGTCGAGATCACCCACGATGCGCTCATCGCCCACTGGGGCACCCTGCGCGACTGGCTGGCCGCCGACCGCGACGACCTGCGCCTGGCCGCCCGGCTGGAGGCGGCGGCCAAGCACTGGGAAGGGCAGCGCGAGGCGGCGGGGCTTCTGTGGCGCCGGCCGGACTTGGACCTGCTGCGCCGCTATGCGCAGCGCCACGGCACCGAACTGACCGCGCTGCAAGGGCGCTTCTACCGCGCCGCCGCCCGCCGGGAGCGGCGCGAGCGGCTGGTCAAGGGTGGCTCGGTGGCCGCGCTGCTGGTGTTGACCCTCACCGCGCTCGGGGCGGCCTGGTGGGACTACCGGGCCGAGCGCGTGGCGACCCTGGCGCGGGGACAGGCGGAGGACCTGATCAACTACATGCTATTTGACCTGCGCGACAAGCTCGAACCCATCGGCCGGTTGGAGCTACTCGACGGGGTGTCGCGCAAGGCGGCGGAGTACTTCGAGAAGCTACCGGCCGATCGGGTGTCGGCGGACAGTGAGCGCAAGCGGGGGGTGGCACTCCACAATGTCGGTGCCGTGCGCCGGGCCCAGGGGGACCTGGCCGGGGCACTGACGGCCTATCAGGCGGGTCTGGCGATCTTTGAGCGGCTGGCGCGGCAGGACCCGGCCAATGCCTGGTGGCAATGCGACCTCGGGCTCAGCCACGAGAAGATCGGCGGCGTGTGCGAGGCCCAGGGGGACCTGGCTGGGGAACTGACGGCCTATGAGGCGAGTCTGGCGATCCGCGAGCGGCTGGCGCGGCAGGACCCGGACAATGCCGGGTGGCAAAGTGACCTCGCGAACAGCCACGAGAAGATCGGCAGCGTGCGCCAGGCCGAGGGGGACCAGGCTGGGACACTGACGGCCTATGAGGCGAGTCTCGCGATCCGCGAGCGGCTGGCGCGGCAGGACCCGGACAATGCCGAGTGGCAACGCGCCCTCTCGATTAGTCACGACGACGTCGGCGATGTGCGCCGGGCCAAGGGAGATTTAGCAGGTGCATTGACGGCCCATGAGGCTGGATTTGCGATCATTGATCGGCTGGCGCGGCTGGACCCGGCCAATGCCGAGTGGCAACGCGAGCTCGCGGTCAACCACGAGCGGATCGGCGAGGTGCTTCAGGCCCAGGGAAACCTGGCCGGGGCGCTGGCGGCCTATGAGGCGAGCCTGTCGATCTCTGAGCGGCTGGCGCGTCAGGACCTGGCCAATGCCAAGTGGCAACGCGACCTCGCGTTCAGCCACCGGAACATTGGCGAGGTGCGCCAAGCCCAGGGAGATCTAGTCGGAGCGCTGACGGCCTATGAGGCGAGTCTGTCGATCCGTGAGCGGCTGGCGCGGCAGGACCCGGCCAATGCCGAGTGGCAACGCGACCTCGCGGTTAGCCACGAGGATATCGGCGACGTGCGCCAGGCCCAGGGTGACCTCGCCGGGGCACGGACGGCCTATGAGGAGGCTCTGGCGATCACCGAGCGGCAGGCGCGGCAAGACCCGGCCAATGCCGGGTGGCAACACGACCTTTCGGTGAGCCACGAGAAGATCGGCTACCTGCGCCGGTTCCAAGACGACCTGGCCGGGGCACTGACGGCCTTTGAGGCGAGTCTGCTGATCCGCGAGCGGCTGGCCCGACAGAACCCGGCCAATGCCCGGTGGCAAAGCGGCCTCGCGGTGAGCCACAGGGGGATCGGTATGGTGCGGCGAGCGCAGGGAGACCTCGTTGGGGCGCGCGCGTCGTATGAACAGGCATTGGCCATCGCCCTGCCGCTCTTTGCCCAGACCCAGGCCGCCGAGGCGCTAGATTTTCTCGATTCGCTTTATGGCGATTTGGTGTTGGTTGCTTCCGTTCAGGGCGATTCCCAGGCGGCGCTGCGTTATCAACGCGAATCCGTGGCACAGTGGCGCAAGATCGGGGATCCGCCCGCCCTGGCGCAATCGCTCTTGGCGCTGTATGACCTCGAGGACCAGGTGGGCGACACCAAGGCCGCGCTTGCGACGAACACTGAGGCACTGACGATTGCGCGTGACCTCTACCAGCGCCAACCGGACGACACCAGCCGGGCATTGCTCGTCCTGGTCCTCGGCAATCGGTCATTCGTCCTGCTTTTCGACCGCCAATACCGAGAAGCCATCGCCGCCGCAGAGGAGGCCCTGGCGCTCGATCCGAGCCAGATTGTGTGGGCCACCAACCAGGCCCATGGCTACCTGCTCTCCGGCCAGTTCGACCAGGCCCAGGCCATCTATCGGGTACACGCGCATGACCAGGTGAACGACGGGACCTTCGCGGCGGCGGTCCTCGACGACTTCGCCAAGCTGCGCCAACGCGGCATCGACCACCCCGACATGAAACGGATCGAGGCGCTGCTGAAGGCCGGCGAGAAACCGGCGGCAACGGCCGGCAAACCCAAGCCCCGGTATGAGCGGCCTCCGGCCGCGATGCCACGCGGCGCTAACTCGCGGCGCTCTTGATCGTCGTTACCCTGAGCCTAAACCCGGGAATTGCTCACGCCAAGGCGCCAAGCTCGCCAAGAAATACAATCGGGTCGATCCACTATCCAAATCGCCCTCCGGGTGACTGGCGCAACGCCGATAACGTACTGCAAAGCCTTGGCGAGCTTGGCGCCTTGGCGTGACAACTGCTCTTTCTGGGGTGAAAGTCACGCCGCTCCCACGGGGACTTGATGCGACGGTTTGGGCGCCGGACCCCCCATCCGGTGTAGAATCTCACCCTCGACCCAAGGTCGATCCTTAGCGCGGATGGCGGAATTGGTAGACGCCCTGGATTTAGGTTCCAGTGGGGCAACCCGTGGGGGTTCGAGTCCCCCTCCGCGCACCATCTAACATCGATGGCCGGCCCGGAGCGTCCGGGGCCGGTCCTGGCTCGTCGGTCCGCACAGCGGACCCTACTTGGCCGCTGGAGCGGCTGATCGAGGCGACCTGTAGGCACCGCCGCTCCGGTCGGCTGCCGGGCTCCTGTAGGTGCCCGATTCCGGCGCGCGAATCACTCAACCGGAGCCCCCGATGCCCGACCTGCTGGTGAAACTCTATGACCTGCCCGGCCTGGAGGCGGAGCTTGCCCGCCAGCGGGGGCGCTCGATCGCGATTCAGCGCGCCCTGGCCCCGGACAAGCAGGCGGTGCTGAAATGGGTCAAGCGCCACTGGGGCCGCGGGTGGGCGAGCGAGTGCGATGTCGCCTTTGCCCGCCAGCCCGTCGCCTGCATCCTGGCGACCCGCGCGGGTAAGGACCCGGACGCCGATGACATCCTGGGCTTTGCCTGTTACGAGTCTACCTGCCGCGGGTTCTTTGGACCCACCGGGGTGCGCCCGGCGGAGCAGGGCGCGGGGATCGGCCGGACGCTGCTGCTGGCCACGCTCCATGCCATGCGCGCCCAGGGGCATGCCTATGCGATCATCGGCGGGGTCGGATCGGACGTGCAGGGGTTTTATGCGAAGGCGGTCGGTGCTGTCGCGATTGAAGGCTCGGACCCCGGGGTCTATGGTGGCATGCTCTAACCACCGCTCGCGAGGTGCCTACCATGGCCACCGATCCATTGCGCGCCGCCATCGAGGGCCGGCACCCGCTGATCTATCTCCACTGTGCCGAGGAGGTGCGGGTCTTGGGGCTGGTGCGGCAACTGGCCGCCGAGCTCGCCCCGGGCCGCCCGCTCACCACCTGGACCTGCACCCGGGGGCTTGAGCCAGCGCCGCCGTCGGCGCCCGACACCCGCGACCCGGTCGCCGCCATCCAGGCGGTGACCGCGGACAGCGCCCCCGGCTTCTATCTGTTTCAGGACCTGGTGCCCTTTCTGGACCGCCCGGAGGTCGCGCGCGCCCTGCGGGACGCCCATGCGGTGCTGATGGGGCGGCCGGGGAGCGCGCTGCTGATGGTGTCGCCGGTGGCGGAGATCCCAGTTGCGCTGCGCCAAGACGTCCTGCTGCTGGAGCTGCCGCTGCCGGATGCCGATGAGATCGCCGGGTTGGTGCGGGTGCTGTGGTCCGGCTACACCTCCAAGGTGCTGCCCGAGGAGGCCCTGGGCGAGTTGATCCTGGCGCTGAAGGGGCTGACGCTCGATGAGGTCAGTCATGTCATGCACCGGACGCTCGCGACCGGACGCCTCAGCCGCGACGGGATGCTGGCCGCGGTCGGGGCGGCCAAAAAGGCGGCGGTGAGCGGTGCCGGTTTTCTCGACTATGTGCCTGACCTGATCGACCTGGAGCGGATCGGCGGTCTGATGAGCCTCAAGGACTGGATCGCCCGGCGTGCCCCGCTCTTCAATCAGCGCACCGTGGACTCGGGCCTGCCGGTGCCCAAGGGGCTGCTGTTGATGGGCATCAGCGGCTGCGGTAAGAGCCTGTGTGCCAAGCTCATCGCCCATGCCTGGCGGGTGCCGCTGTTCCGGTTGGACATGAACCTGATCTATGCCGACCTCTACGGCAACCCCCAGGCGACCTTCCACAAGGCGCTGCGGACCATCGAATCGGTGGCCCCCGCGGTGCTGTGGATCGACGAGATCGAGAACGGTCTGGGTGGGGGCAAGGGGCAGGGGGACGCCGGCGCGCACATCCTCTCGGCCTTTCTGACCTGGATGCAGGAGAAGCCGCCACTGGTGTTCGTCGCCGCCACCGCCAATCGGATCGAGGCACTACCCGCGGAGATGATCCGCAAGGGTCGCTTCGACGAGGTGTTCTTTTTCGACCTGCCGAACGACGAGGAGCGCGCCGCGATCTTTGCGGTGCATATCCGCCACAATCGCGGCGACCCCGCGACCTTCGATCTGGCGCGACTGGTGCGCGACAGCCATGAGTGGACCGCCGCCGAGATCGAACAGATGGTCATCGCCGCGCGGATCGACTCCGAGCGCGACGGCGCCCCCTTCGGCACCGAGCACATCCTGGCCCACGCGCGCCGGCTGGTGCCGCTCGCCAAGAGCATGAACGAACAGATCCGGTTTATCCGCGACTGGGCCTGGGACCGGGCGACGCCGGCCTCGGCCAATCAGCAGGTTCAGTTCGATTGATGACGGGGCGGTGCGGCCGCCGCGCCGGTGGTTCCGGATCGCTCAAAGACCATCCGCCCGCCCAGCAGCGTCCAGCGCACCCGCCCCTGGAACTCCATGCCCAGGAAGGGTGTGTTGTGACCATGGCTGACCAGCGTCTCTGGGCTCAGGACCCAGGTCTCCGCCGGGTCGAAGACACAGACGTCGGCGCTGCGCCCCGGCTTGAGGCGGCCGAAGCCGGAGCCGGAGCCGGAGCCTAAGACCTCGGCGGGTCCGGTGGTGAGCCGGGCGATGGCGGTGGGCAGGTCCAGCACGCCCTCGGCGACCAGGCGCAGCGCCAGCGGCAGCAGGGTCTCCAGGGCGGAGATGCCCGGGATGGTCTCGGGGAAGGGGGCCTGCTTGGCGTCTGCGTCGTGTGGCTGGTGGTCGGAGCACAGCGCCTGGATGGCGCCCTCGGCGACCGCCATGCGCAGCGATTGCCGGTCGGCGGCGGTGCGCAGCGGCGGCAGCAGGTGACAGTTTGAATTGAATCCGTGCAGGTCGTCCTCGGTGAGGAACAACTGATGGATGGCGCAATCCCCGCTGGCGAGGATGCTGCGGCGGCGCGCCTCCACCAGCAACTCCGCCCCGCGGGCGGTGGAGAGCCCGCGGAAATGGATGCGCGCCCCGGTCTGCTCGGCCAGTGCCAGGGCGCGGGCGACCGCCACGGTCTCGGCCGCCTCCGGGATGCCGGGCAGCCCCAGGCGGGTCGAGACCGCGCCCTGGTGGGCGCAACCGCCCTCGCTGAGATCCGCATCCAGCGGTTGCAGAAACAGCGTGAGGCTAAAGGTGGAGGCATACTCCAGCGCGCGCAGCAGCACCTGGGCGCTGCGGATGGGCCGGTCGCCCTGGCTCAGGACCGGGCAGCCGGCCTCCTTTAGGGCCGCCATCTCGGTGATCTGGCTGCCATCCAGTCCCCGCGTGATGGCCCCGGCGGGCAGCACCCGGGCCAGGCCATGGCGGGCCGCGATCTGATGGACGAGCTGGGCGACCGCCGGGGTGTCGATGATCGGGTTGGTGTCCGGCGGGCAGCACAGGGTGGTGATGCCGGCGGCAGCGGCGGCGCGGGTCTCGCTGGCGATGGTAGCCTTCTGCTCGTCGCCGGGCTCGCGCAGCCGGGCCGAGAGGTCCACCAGGCCAGGGCAGACCACCAGCCCCCGGGCGTCGAGCGTGCGATCCGGTTGGAAGCCGGCCGGCGCGGCGCCGATGGCCACCACCTTGCCCTCGGCGCAGTGCAGGTCCGCCTCCCGGTCGATGCCGCTGGCCGGGTCGATGAGCCGGCCGTTGCGGATGCTGATTTTCATGCCCTCATGCATCGTAGGTCCCCTCGCCACCAGGGCCGCGCAGATTCTGGGTGCCGATACACATGGCGATCACCGCCATCCGCACCGCAATACCGTTGCTCACCTGCTCCAGGATGACCGAGCGCGGCCCGTCCGCCACCTGTGAATCCATCTCCACCCCGCGATTGATCGGGCCCGGGTGCATGACGATGGCGTCCGGCCGGGCGGTGGAGAGCCGTTCCTCGGTCAGCCCATAGAGCTGGTAATACTCGTGCGCGCTGGGCAGCAAGGCACCGCTCATGCGTTCGCGTTGGAGCCGCAGCATGATCACCACGTCCGCATCCCGCACCCCTTCGCGCAGGTCATGGCAGACCCGCACCCCTAAGGACTCGGCGGCATCCGGGATCAGGGTGCGTGGGCCGATGACCCGGATCTCCGCCGCGCCCAGGGTGTTCAGGGCGGCGATCTGGGAGCGGGCGACCCGCGAGTGCAGGATGTCCCCAACGATGGCCACGCGCAGGTGCTCAAAACCGCCCTTGTGGCGGCGGATGGTGAACATATCCAGCAGGCCCTGGGTGGGGTGGGCGTGGCGCCCGTCCCCGGCGTTGATCACGCTCACATGGGGCGCGGCCTGCTCGGCGATGAAATGGGCGGCCCCGCTGGCGGCATGGCGCACCACGAACATGTCGACATGCATGGCCTCCAAGTTATGCAGTGTATCGAGCAGCGTCTCGCCCTTGGAGGTGGAGGAGGCGGCGATGTTGAGATTGAGCACGTCGGCCGACAGCCGTTTGGCCGCCAGCTCAAAGGTGGTGCGGGTGCGGGTGCTGGTCTCGAAGAAGAGGTTGGCGATGACCTTGCCGCGGCACAGCGGGACCTTCTTAACGGCCTGCTGGGTGACGCCGGTGAACCCCTCGGCCTGGTCCAGGATGGCGGTGAGGAGCTCGCGGCTCAGGCCCTCGACGGTCAGCAGGTGCTTGAGATGGCCGGCGTCGTCCAGTTGGATGTTGGCGGTGTTCATGGGGTCCGTGGGATAGGTGGAGTCTAGCAGCCTGTCGGACTTGATGGCGTAACCGATTGATTAAACAGGAAAACGACTTTTTGGCGCAAAAGAGGAAACTCTTTGCATTCAATCGGTTGCATCACTAAGTCCGACAGCCTGCTAGGTGATCGCCATATCCTGTCAGGCCGGCTCGGCCGGCGGGTGCGCGGCCGGGGCCAGGCCGCGGACCAACTCCAGGGGGACGGGTCCGGTGAGCTTGAGCTGTTCGCCCGGTGCCAGTCGGGCGTGCAGGCCGACCACATTGGGCTCGATCGGCAATTGGCGCCCGCCGCGCTCGGCCAGGGCGGCGAGGATCACCGACTTGGGCCGCCCATAGTCGAACAGCACATTGAGCGCGGCGCGGATGGTGCGCCCGGTCTGGAGCACGTCGTCCACCAGGATGACATGGCGACCGTCCACCGCCGCCGGCAGGTGCGATGGGCGCACCTGGGGGTGCAGACCGATACGGCTGAAATCGTCCCGGTAGAATGAGATATCCAGATGGCCCAGGGGGTCAACGATGCCGAGCGCGGCGTGCAGCCGCTCGGCGACCCAGACCCCGCCGGTGTGGATGCCGACCATCAGTGGGGCGGCGATGGCGCGCTCCGCGATCAGGGTGCGCAGTTCGGCGGCCATCGCCGCGATGGCCGTGTCGATGGCGTCGGCGTCCAGCCACAGGGTCTGCCCGACGGGCAGCGGATTAAGGGGTGCGTGGTTGCTCACTGAGCCAGGTTTCCAGGATCAGGGCCGCCGCCAGGGCGTCGACCGCGTGGTGATTGTCGCCTCTCGAGTGTTTGGCGCCGGGGCGTTCGGCCAATTGACGACGGGCCTCGATTGAGGTCAGTCGTTCATCGACCAGATGGACCGGCAGCCGAAAGCGCCCCTCGAGTTGGCGGGCGAAGCGATGGATGCGGGGGGACCAGGCCTCCTCCGTGTCGTCCATGTTGAATGGCAGCCCGACGACGGCCGCGGCTGGCTGCCATTCGCGCACCAGGGCCTCGATCCCCGCCCAGTCCGGGCGCTCCCCGCGACTGCGCAGGGTCGTCAGTGCCGTGGCGGAGCCGGTGACGGTCTGGCCGACCGCCACCCCGATCTTGCGCAGGCCGAAGTCGAATCCGAGCAGGGTGGGCATCTAAAGAAGATTTGTCCGCAAATAAACGCGAATAAACGCAAATTTAAGAGAGTGTAGGGCGGGGGCAAGCATCGCCCTCAGTGACGCCCCGTTGCTCAAGTCGTTGATCCCTTGATGCATTGTTCGTGCCTCCTGGCTCCAGTGTACGGTTAGTCGCCGTTGGCTATCGGCTGATTGGCGTTCATTCGCGTTCATTTGCGGACGACATTCTTAACTGGATCAAGCATGTCCGGCCTCGCCGCTCACCAGGTTCATGTCGATCCCCAGCAGCTTGGCGGCGGCCAGCCAGCGCGACGGCGCCTCCAGCCGAAAGATGATGTGTCCGTCGGTCGGGCCGCTCAACCAGGCGTTGGCGCTCAGTTCCTGCTCCAGTTGCCCGCTGCCCCAACCGGCATAACCCAGTGCGATCATGCACTGGAGCGGGCCCTCGCCCTCGGCGATGGCCTCCAGGATGTCGCGCGAGGTGGTCACGCTCATCTCATCGTTGATGTTGAGGGTGGAGTCGAAGGCCGGGCCGGCGGTATGCAGCACAAAGCCGCGGTCGGTCTGCAGCGGCCCGCCCTGATAGATCGGTGTCTTGCGCACGGCCGCGAGGCCGCTGTGGATGTCCAACTGGTCGAGCAGTTCGCCCAGGGTCACCTCCAGCGGTCGGTTGATGATAATTCCCATGGCCCCCTGGTCCGAGTGTTCGCAGACATAGGCGACCGTATGCGCGAAGTTGGGGTCGGCAAGACCCGGCATCGCGATCAGGAAGTGGTTCGTAAGTGAAGTGCTGAAGCCCATGGTACTAGTATCCCGTTCGGCGGGGGGGGAGGCAAGTCGGAAAAGGGGCGAGGGCGTCCCGCCCGCGCGCTTCTCGCTCCCACGCGGACTCAGGGGAATGCCGTGCGGGCGCTCTTCTCGTTCCCACGCTCCCGCGTGGGAATGCCGCGCGGGCGCTCCGCGTCCGGTCCTGGCGCTGGACGCAGAGCGCCCGCACTGGCTCCTAACGCAGGAGCGTTGGAGCCAGAAGCCGCGCCGGGGCGGGACGCCCCGGCTCCTCTGGGGATCGGCCAGAAGCCGCGCTATCATTGGGCCATGTCACGCCTTATCGCCCAAATCGCCGCCGCCCGCCGGCTGGTCCCGCGCCTGTCTCCCAGTGTGCTGGACCGCTGGCCGACGGCCCTGCTGGTCGCTGTGGGCCTGCTGCCCACGCTCGCCCTCGGCGCACTCGCCTTGCGCAGCCCGGCGGCCACCGCCCTGGTCCTGCTGCTGCTCCCGCCGGTCGTGCGGTGGCAGGGGAGGCGGGTGCGGTTGGCGGGGGAGGTTGACCTGCCGACCCCGGCGCGGCTCAAGGCACCGGACCCCCTAATCGCCATGGTGGAACTGCCCGGCGGCAGCTTCCGGATGGGTTCGGACAAGGCCCTGGACCCGTAACTTTATGACTATGAGTCCCCCAGCCGGGAGGTGCGCCTAAGCCCCTTCGCCATGGCGACGACCCCGGTGACGCGCGACTTCTACTACTCCCTGACGAAGCACCGCCCAAAGGAATGGAGGTATGACAGCATTGACGACACCCTGCCCGCCACCCACGTCACCTGGGAAGACGCGGTGCGTTTCTGCAACGCCCTGTCTCTGTCCAGCGGGCGCCCGTCCTGCTATCGCCGGACCGCCTCCGGCTGGGACTGCGACTGGGCGGCCGACGGCTACCGACTGCCGACCGAGGCGGAGTGGGAATACGCCTGCCGCGCCGGCACCGAGACCCCCTGGTTCTGGGGTGCGGACCAGGGCCAGGCCGGGCGCTATGCCTGGTTTTCCGGCAACTCCGGTGGCCAGCCCCATCCAGTCGCCACCAAAGACCCCAACCCCTGGGGCCTCTATGACCTCGCCGGCAATTGCTGGGAGTGGTGTTGGGATGGGTATGGCCCCTATGACCCGCAGGCAGTGGACGATCCGCGGGGGGCGGTCCGCGATGGGAGGCGGGTGGTGCGCGGCGGTTCGTTCATCGACGAGCCCCGGATCCTGCGCTCCGCGGTCCGGGGCAGGTTCACGCCCGACTACCCGCACGAGGCCATTGGGTTCCGCTGTGTGCGTGGTGCCGGTCGCCCGCCTGTGGCTTGATTGTCGCGGGAAAGCGCTCAGGGTCAATTGAGCCCGGGCATTTATGCCAACCCCTTATTCCTTGGCTTTGAGCAACGCACTCAGGCGTTCGACCTCAGCGAGGGCGGCCTCTTTGGCTTGGTACTCGACTTCTTTCGCCTGCAACGCGGCCTCCTTTTCCTGCAATGCGGCTTCTTTGGCCTGCCGTTCGGCCTCTTTGGCCTGCCGCTCCGCTTCCCGCGCGGCGCGCTCCGCCTCGAGCGCCTGCTGGAGCGAGCGCTGCTCGCGTTGAATGGAGCGCTGTTGCCGCAAAAAATCCTGCCGCGCCTGATAGGTGTCGTAGGCGCGCTCTTTGTCGGAGAAGGCTTTCAGGGTATTCATGGCTTGCCTCATTTCTGCGGTCTGCATCCACCTGGGGAGCTGGTCGGCATCCAGGTGCTCGCCCTCTTTGAAGAACTTGAGCCAGCGTTGCTCTTCGGTCGCAACCTGCTCGGTGGCGAACTTGCTCGGCTCCAGGAGGTAGATCCCGCCGTGGTTCAGTAGGCACTGGCCGCGCTCGTCGCGCAACCGGTAGCGGTGCGTATAGTACGGGTCCCCCACCAGTAGATTTTCGCCCAAAATCCAGATGGCGTAGGCGGGTTTGAGTGTGCCGTAATCCTGGCCGCTCTCCAGCTGATGGTTGTAGAGGTCGTTCCAGGTGTACAGGATGCGGGGGAGCAGGTCCGCATGGGTCAACAACTGGATCTCGATCTGATAGCGCCGGGCCTGGTCGTCGCGGGCCTTGATGTCGACGATGCTGAGTTTGTCGGTCAGAAACTCGCGTTCGTTGTAGGGGTTGAGGATCTGCACCTGCGTGACCGGGCGGACCAGATCGGCGCCGAGGATGGCGTTAAGAAAGTGGATCAGCAGGTTGCGGTTTTCCTCAGACCCCAGCAGGGCCTTGAAGACACAGTCGATCTTGGGGTCGATGGCGTGGCGCATGAGGGGGAGTTTAGGGCGGATCGGTGAGGGGGACAACCGGGCAGTGCTCTCGGGCGACAGGCAGATGGTCGCTGAGACCAGCGTTAACGGCGTTGAATGTCCCAGTGTTGGGGGGGGCATCCCGCCGCCGCTCGGTTCCGGCCGTCGGTGCTCGCGGCGCACAGCGCCTGACACAGGGGTGACACCGCTGGAGCGGCGTCACCAGAGGAGCGCGGGTCAAGGATTCGGCTGGCGACCGGCACCACGCACACATCGAAATCCGATGATCGGGTACTGAAGCTGTTGCATGCGCCAGTTTCGTATGGCAGATCGCAGGCGCAGGGGTGTGTCGCCAAAGGACCCGCCGCGGAGCACCCGCGTCTTCCATTCGGGGCCAGTGGACAGCGGTTCGGCCGTTGGATCGGGTCCGCGATCGGCGTACGCTCCGTTGCCTCCGGCATCGAGTACCCACTCCCAGAGGTTGCCGTGCATGTCGTAGAGACCGAGCGAGTTGGGCGGGAAGCGGCCGACCGGGGCAGCATCTTTGAAGGGGTCGGAACACTCCTTGTTCCTGATAGCCCACTCTGGGCGCTCATTGCCGGCCCCGTTGGCATAGCCGCACAGTTCGGCCAAGTCGGACGGGAAGGGATAGGCGTCCTGGCTGCCGCCGCGCGCGGCGTATTCCCATTGGGCCTCGGTGGGCAAGCCAGCGTCCGCGCCGAGGTGCTTGCAGGCGTCGCTGGCCCGGGTCCAGTCCATGTTGGCGACCGGTTGATTCGCGGTCGTGGCGGCGGGCGCGCCGCCTAGCAGCCTGTCGGACTTGATGGCGTAACCGATTGATTAAACAGGAAAACGACTTTTTGGCGCAAAAGAGGAAACTCTTTGCATTCAATCGGTTGCATCACTAAGTCCGACAGCCTGCTAGGGCGGCATACTGGGCCTGGGTGGTCTCGGTGCGGGCGATCCAGAAGCCGTCCAGGATCACCGGATGGGCGGGTTGCTCGTCGTCGTAGGGCTTGAGGTGATCGGGCGTGTCCGGCCCGGCGGCCGGTGAGCCCATGGTGAAGGTGCCGGGGCAGATGTGGACAAAGGGGATGCCCTGGGGGCCGGTCTCCACCTCGGGTCCGCCCCAGAGTCGTGGGTTGCCGGCCAGGGTGCTGACCCGGGCGGCGCGCCCCAGGGCCGCGGTCGCGGGGCGGGCGCCGGGGAAGTCCAGGGCGCGGGCCATGGCCTCCAGGTCGCCGGTCAGCAGGGCGCGGTGGGTGCCGAGGGTTGGGACCTGGGGCTTGCTGTCCTTCGCGGGCGGGACGCCCGCGCTCCACGGCGAGAAAAAGAGCCACTGGCTGTCCGCGGCGAAGGCCCAATCCGCGGCGAGCCGGCGCGCCTGCTCGGCCCAGTCGGGGCCGATGAACACCAGGTCCGCGGTGCCACGGTCGAGCAGGCGGATGGCGAGCCGACGAGCGGCTTCGTTGTTCTTTTCATCCGTCGGCCAGTCCCAGCGCTCGCCCGCGATGACCGCGACGGAGAGCGCCGGCCAGCCCGGGGCGCAGGCGCGGATGGGCTCGGCCAAGGTGCCGGCCCGCAGCAGTGCGCCCTGGCCCAACGGCTGCGGATTGACCCGGTGGGGGTCCGCGGGGTTCCCAGACAGCGTCCGGCAGGCGGGTGCCGCCTGGTCCGCCGCGAGCCCGCTCCAGCACCAGTGCAGGGGCGGGGCGGTCCCGGTCGCGGCGGTGGTCGCGGTGAGCTTGCGGGAGGCGGCATAGTGGCGCGCGCCCTGCTGGCCCTCCATGACCAGACCGCGGAACAGTGCGCCCTCGTAGACCGCGGCGTCGTGGGTCCGGCCGCCGTCGGCCCCGGCGCCGAGCCGCTGCGCCACCCCGAGCAGCCCGGCCAGGGCGAGCCCGGCGGCGGCGCCGAGCGCGATCAGGGTCTCGCCGCGCAGCGCCCGGCGCCTGCCGGGTTCATGGCGGGCGAAGCCCATGAGTTGCAGCCGGCGCCGGGCGGTGTCGTGGGGCTCCGGGGTGCCGCCGGCGTCGGTGGCCTCCGGGAGGTCCTGCCAGCTCCAGGGCAGGCAGATGCCCCCGTCGTCCGGGAAGCCATGGGCGCTGAGGTCGCGCAGCCGCTCGCGGATCAGCGGCTTGAGGGCCTCCTGCTGGTAGAGGCGGTAGAGCTCGCGTACGGCCGCGGCGGTTTCTGCGTCCCCCCACCAGAGGTCGAGCAGCAGGCCCTCCATGGTCTTGGCCTGGTCGCCGGGGCCGTCCTGCCAGGGCAGGGCCTCGGGGTCTTGGGCGGCGAGTTCACGCAGATGTTTCGCGCCGTCATCCAGGCGCTCACGCCAGTACTTGAGGCCGGTGGCCAGGCAGCGGCAGGCGTCGGATTGGCGGTCGGCGGGGTGCTGCCAGCCGTCCTCCCAGACCCAGCGGGCCAGGTCTTTGAGCAGGGCCTGGCGCTCGCCGTCGGTGAAGCGCGGGCCGTCCGTGCCGGGCTGGCCCGCGCCGATCGCGGGCAGGACCCAGGCGTGGGGTAGCCCCAGGGGTTCGGCCAGGGCCCGGTAGAGGGCCCGCGCCTGGGGGCCGGTGATCGGCAGCCGGGGCAGGGCGCAGCGCGAGCAGGGTGGGCGGCGGTGCAGGGTCCGGTGGCGGGCGCTGCGGGCGCTCGGCGAGCCAGGCGGGGAGTGCGTCGGGGGCGACCGGGGTGACCTTCAAGCGTTCGGCCAGGGTCGGCAGGTCGAGTTGCGGGGCGGCGAAGTCGACCAGGCACAGGCGCGGCCAGGTGCGCAGTTCGCGCAGGGCGCGGCGCTGGTCCGCATCGCCGCCGGGGCCTGAGTCCAGGGCGCGGGCGAGCCCGAGTCCGTCGGTAAACAGGCAGACTAGCAGGCTGTCGGACTTAGTGATGCAACCGATTGAATGCAAAGAGTTTCCTCTTTTGCGCCAAAAAGTCGTTTTCCTGTTTAATCAATCGGTTACGCCATCAAGTCCGACAGGCTGCTAGG